>NZ_JAZDAR010000026.1:0-157079 GCF_036680945.1 Pseudoalteromonas sp. P80D2 | reverse complement strand
CCAAAATTGAGCCATCTAGGGTTGTTAAAGTAGTTTTATTTACCTTGCCCTCTTATAAAAACTTCAAAGGTCGATTACAATACCGCCATCTAAAAGGCAGTTGCCTTTATCTGCAAGCAAATAGAGTGGATTTTCTTCTTCATGGCAATCAAACTTGCAATTAATGGTTTTGGTCGAATCGGGCGCAATATCGTCCGTGCACTGTATGAATCAGGGCTTGAAGATCAAATCAAAATTGTCGCTATTAACGAATTAGCCGACCCTAAGGGCATTGCCCATCTCCTTAAATACGATACATCTCACGGCCGCTTTTCATTCCCTGTTAATCTTGGCGAAGATACTTTAACGGTTGCTAACGACTCTATAGCCTTATTTGCAGAAGAAAACCCTGCAGAACTACCTTGGCAAACTCTTGATGTTGATGTGGTTCTTGAATGTACTGGGGTGTATCACTCTCGTGAACATGCAGAACTACACTTGGCTGCTGGTGCAAAAAAAGTATTGTTTTCACAGCCTGCAGATGCTGATGTTGATGCCACAATTGTGTATGGTATTAACGATGATGAGCTAAAAGCTGAACATACGATTGTTTCAAACGGTTCATGTACCACAAACTGTATTGTGCCAGTAATTAAAGTGCTGGATGACGCATTTTCGATTGAATCTGGGGCTATTACAACGATTCATGCCTCGATGCATGATCAGCAAGTGATTGATGCGTATCATCATGATTTACGTCGTACTCGCGCTGCAAGCCAGTCTATTATTCCGGTAGATACAAAGCTTGCTCGTGGTATTGAGCGTATTTTGCCTAAGTTTCATAGTCGCTTCGAAGCCATTGCTGTTAGGGTACCAACTATCAATGTGACGGCGATGGATTTAAGTGTAACAGTGAATACCGATGTGAATTTAGCGACTGTCAATCAGGCACTTAAGTTAGCTGCAAAAGACCGCCTTGACGGTATTTTAAGCTACACAGAAGAGCCATTGGTATCGGTAGATTTTAATCATGACCCACATTCTTGTATCATAGATGGCACTCAGACACGTGTTAGTCATAAACGACTGATAAAGTTGTTAGTGTGGTGCGATAATGAGTGGGGCTTTGCGAATCGTATGCTCGACACTGCGCGTGCGATGATGGCTGTAAGCCAATAATTTATAAATATAATATTAGTATCGTTAACTAAGGAGAAGTCCATGTCGGTCATTAAAATGGCAGATTTAGATTTAAACGGCAAACGCGTGTTAATTCGTGAAGATTTAAATGTGCCTGTAAAAGAAGGTAAAGTGACCTCTGATGCACGTATTCGTGCAGCATTACCAACTATCAAATTAGCGTTAGAAAAAGGCGCTAAAGTAATGGTGATGTCACACCTTGGCCGCCCTACGGAAGGGGAATATGATGAAGCGTTTTCGCTTGCCCCTGTGGTTAATTATTTAAATGATGCCCTTGAGCAAACAGTTCGTCTTGAAAAAGACTACCTAGAAGGCGTAGACGTTGCTGATAACGAAGTGGTTGTTTTCGAAAACGTGCGTTTTAACGCTGGCGAAAAGAAAAACGACGAAGCACTGTCTAAAAAACTAGCTGCATTATGTGATGTTTACGTAATGGACGCATTTGGTACGGCTCACCGTGCACAAGCATCGACTCACGGTGTGGGTTTATTTGCTGATGTTGCGTGTGCAGGTCCACTACTTGCGGCAGAGCTAGACGCACTAGGTAAAGCGCTTGATAACCCAGCTCGTCCTTTGGTTGCTATTGTTGGTGGCTCTAAAGTATCGACTAAGTTAACTGTACTTGATTCACTTTCGAAAGTGGTTGATCAACTTGTAACGGGTGGTGGTATCGCTAATACCTTCATCGCAGCGGCAGGTCACCCAGTAGGTAAATCTTTATTTGAAGCTGACTTAATTGATGAAGCAAACAAATTAAGTGCTGCGGCAAAAGCTAATAACGGTGAAATCCCGGTACCAACTGATGTTGTTGTAGGTAATGAGTTCTCAGAATCTGCAGTGGCGACATTAAAAGATGTGAATGAAGTAACAGACGAAGACATGATCTTCGATATTGGTCCTGATACAGCAAACCAATTAGCAAAAATCATTGCTAATGCGGGCACTGTTGTATGGAATGGTCCAGTTGGTGTATTTGAATTTGACCAATTTGGCAACGGCACACGTGCTATTGCTGATGCGATTGCTAACTCAAGTGCATTCTCGATTGCTGGTGGCGGTGATACGCTTGCAGCGATTGATAAATACGGCATTGCCGATAAAGTTTCTTACATTTCAACCGGTGGTGGTGCTTTCCTTGAATTTTTAGAAGGGAAAAAATTACCAGCAGTTGCTATGCTTGAAGAACGTGCTAAGTAATTAGTGCGTATGCCAGCGTAGTTATTAGGTAATTACGCTGGTTTAGCTGTTAATAAAATACCTCTCACCCTCGTTTTATTTACAGCTGTTACGGTAGGCGCGAGCTTTTCGTGATGCAGTGATGCATCAAAAAATAACTTATCCGTTCAAACTAGATAGTAGGAAACTACTGTCGATACAATTTGGAGAATACCAAATGGCTTTAATCAGTATGCGACAACTTCTTGATCATGCAGCTGAAAATGGTTACGGCGTACCTGCGTTTAACGTTAATAACCAAGAGCAAATGCGTGCAATTATGGAAGCGGCTGACAAAACAAACAGCCCGGTAATTGTACAAGGCTCAGCAGGCGCACGTGCCTATGCTGGTGCCCCTTTTATTCGTCATATGATTTTAGCAGCCGTTGAAGAATGGCCTCATATCCCAGTTGTAATGCACCAAGACCACGGAACTTCACCAGGTGTATGTCAGCGCTCAATCCAGTTAGGCTTTTCGTCAGTTATGATGGATGGCTCATTAATGTCTGATGGTAAAACCCCTTCAAGCTACGAATACAATGTTGATGTAACACGTCAAACAGTTGAAATGGCACATGCTTGTGGTGTGTCTGTTGAAGGCGAGTTAGGTGTTTTAGGTTCACTGGAAACAGGTGAAGCAGGTGAAGAAGACGGCGTTGGTGCTGAAGGTAAATTGTCTACTGATCAAATGCTAACAGATCCTGAAGAAGCCGCTGATTTCGTTAGTAAAACTAAGGTTGATGCACTTGCTATTGCTTGTGGTACATCACATGGTGCGTACAAGTTCACTCGTCCACCAACAGACGATATCTTAGCGATTGATCGCATTAAAGAAATCCACGCGCGTATTCCTAACACACACTTAGTAATGCATGGTTCGTCTTCTGTGCCACAAGAGTGGTTAGAAGTGATTAACCAATACGGTGGCGAAATTCCTGAAACGTATGGCGTGCCAGTAGAGCAGATCATCGAAGGTATTAAATATGGTGTTCGTAAAGTTAATATCGATACCGATCTTCGTTTAGCATCAACAGGTGCAATTCGTCGTCACTTAGCTTTAAACCCAGCTAACTTTGATCCACGTAAATACTTAGCTGAAGCAACGAAAGCAATGACAGAGATCTGTGTTGCTCGCTACGAAGCATTTGGTACGGCAGGTCAAGCTGGTAAGATCAAGCCAATCTCTTTAGATGATATGCATCTTAAATACTTATCAGGTGAACTTGATCCACAAATCAAGTGATTGATAGTAAAGTGAAAAAGCCGGCTTTATGCCGGTTTTTTATATGATTCGATCAAGGCGGATCAGCGATATACTTACTCGTGTTTTTCAGGATCACTGTTTTACTAACCTTAGCTTTCACGGATCATTATTTTACTAGTTGTATACTGATCACAGGCTTTTCTTTGCTCATCTTTTAAACGAAATGCTGAGCGCCTTAACATTAAATCAACAAGTTATCTTATTCTCTAAGTAAAAAACTGATCTGAAGTTGATCTTCTTAGTAAAAATCTGATCCTGATCTGATTAAGTTGGTAGATCAGTGATCCGTGATTTTTATGTGAAATATCTCCTCCTCGGCTTGACCAAAAGCCCTTTATGTTCGATTTTTAAGTTATTGCTTAAATTGAGGATCGCTACCATGAATAAACCTGCCATGATGTTGTCGAGCTTTGCAATGTGCATTATTTCTTTTCATAGTGCTGCCGAAGCTGTAGATGTGTATGGTCGGGCCCATTTAGGGGTTGCTAATAGCGACACTGGCGATGGCAGCGAAACTTCTATTGAGAGCTATAACTCTCGTATGGGGATCAAAGGCAGCGGTGAAATAAGCGATGGGTTAAAAGCCGTATATAAGTTTGAATTTGCAGTAAATGCGGCAGATCAAGATAGCGATGGTAAAACTGAAGAGAATATTACTGCGCGTAATCAATATGTTGGTCTACAAGGCAGTTATGGGCAGGTAGTGCTTGGTCGTCACGATACGGCGTTAAAAGTATCGCAGGGTAAAATTGATTTAATGAACGACTTTAATGGTGATGTTAAAGCCTTGTTCAATGGTGAAAATCGCCTTGGTGATGTGGTTCATTACAGTTCGCCAATTGTTGGCAATATGCAATTTGTGGTCACCTATATTGCTGAAGATAACTCCAAACAAGATGAAGAAACCGGTGTTTCTGCGGCATTTATGTATGGTGATAGTAAATTTAAAAAAGCGCCTTACTTTGTAAGTGTTGCCCACGACAGTAAAGTAGCCGGTTATGATACAACACGGTTTACGGCGCAAGGCCAATTAGGCGATTTAACCCTAGGCGGTATGTATCAACAAAGCGAAAAAGTCACAGGTTCTGACAAAGAAGATGGCTTTTTGGTGAGCGCATCTTACAAAATAGATAAATATAAGTTGCTGGCGCAATATCAAGATACTGATGGCAGCTTTGGTAAATTGAAAGATTCGGGTAGCGGTACTTCTGTTGGTGTTGAACGAAGCCTGTCAAAACAAGCACGTATGTACATGTGGTATACGCAATTTTCACTAGATAATAATGCTGATGAAGATCATCTTGCAGTCACTTTAAGGTATGACTTTTAATCCGAAATTTACTATTTAAGCGTAAAAAATGGCTATTTTTGCTTTGATTCTTTTGCGCTTTTTCAATTACTCGTTAGACTTTCATAAAAATGTCATACTTAGTCATAATAATGAAACCAGTTCGCTAACGAAAGAGATAAATTGGAATGTCACGTAAAGTACTAGTCGTCGATGACGAAGCGCCTATCAGAGAGATGCTGGTTTTTGTTTTAGAGCAAAATGGTTTTCAAGCAATTGAAGCAGAAGATTATGACTCTGCGATTGAAGCTATGGTTGAACCATACCCAGATATGGTTTTATTAGATTGGATGTTACCTGGTGGTAGCGGTATTCAAATTGCTAAGAAATTTAAGCAAAACGAATATACTCGTCAGATCCCTATCATTATGCTGACTGCTCGCGGTGAAGAAGAAGACAAAGTACGCGGCCTTGAAGTAGGTGCTGATGATTACGTAACCAAACCATTTTCTCCTAAAGAATTAATGGCGCGCATTAAAGCGGTTATTCGCCGTGTTTCACCAACCTCATTAGAAGAAGCCATTGAAGTTCATGGCTTACGCCTTGACCCAATCTCACACCGTGTAACATCAGAAGGTAGTGAATTAGATATGGGGCCTACTGAATTTAGATTACTACATTTCTTCATGACGCATCCTGAACGTGTTTACAGCCGTGAACAATTACTTGATCATGTATGGGGAACAAATGTATATGTAGAAGACCGTACTGTTGATGTACATATTCGCCGTCTACGTAAAGCGATTGCACCATTAGGGCATGACCGTTTAGTGCAAACCGTTCGCGGTGCAGGCTATCGTTTTTCAAGTAAATTATAAGTGTCATGGCAATGACCTTAACAAGCTAATTTACATACTTAAGGTAAAGTGAGTGTATGTATCGAGTAGTGAATAAACAGGCGTTAGCAAAACGCCTGTTTATGTATTTCTTACCCTTGTTATTAGTTGGCGTACTTGTAGGTGCGCCTTTTTTGCTTTTATTTTTAGGCTCTTTTGCACTTTTAATTTGGCATTATCATCAATTATATCGCCTCAGCGATTGGCTCCTTAATCAACGTAGTTTTAACCCACCCGAAGGGGAGGGAGCGTGGGAGCAAGTCTTTGAAGGGATCTATCATTTACAACACCGCAACCGTAAAAAACGCAATGAATTGGCAGACTTAATACGCCGTTTTCGTGATGGTGCCGAAGCTGTGCCTGATGCGGTTGTCGTATTACAAAAAGATCTTAGCATTATTTGGTGTAACCAATTGGCTTTAAAGGTTTTAGGTTTACAATGGCCTACCGATCATGGGCAACGCTTAGATAATCTTATTCGCGATCCTAAGTTTGCAAAGTACATGCATAAAGCTTGTTTCGATGAACCGCTCGAGCTTGATGGTGGCCACAGCTACGATCAAACCTTAGAGTTTCGTGTTATGCCCTATGCGAGTTCACAGTTGATGATGGTGGTGCGTGATGTTACTCGCTTAAAGCAACTTGAGCAGATGCGTAAAGACTTTGTGGCCAATGTTTCTCATGAGCTGAGAACACCGCTTACTGTGGTAACCGGTTACTTAGAAATGCTTGATTCAGATAGCTTACCACCTCCTGCAATGTGGCAAAAAGCGCAAACAACCATGCTTGAACAATGTAAGCGTATGGATAGCTTGGTCAATCAATTACTGTCTTTGTCGCGTATTGAAGGGGCACGTCGTCAAGATAACGATAAGCCTGTCAATGTGCCGCAGCTTCTTACCTATATTCAAACCGAAGCACAGTCATTGAACCAAGACAAAGGCCATGAGCTTATATTTAATGTTGATACGAGTTTAGACATTAAAGGGGCCGAAGACGAATTACGTAGTGCCTTTTCTAACCTTGTTTTTAATGCCATTCATTACACCAAGCCAGGTGGCAAGATTGTGGTTGATTGGCAGCTTAAAAATAACCAAGCCGCATTTAGTGTGACTGATAATGGTGATGGTATTGCCGCAGAGCATATTAACCGTTTAACCGAGCGTTTTTATCGTGTCGATAAAGCTCGTAGCCGAACGACAGGTGGGTCTGGGCTAGGTTTAGCAATTACAAAACATGTACTTACAAGGCATGACAGTCGATTAGATATCAGCAGTAAATTAGGACAGGGCTCTACCTTTGCGTTTGCATTTGGTAGCGAAAAAGTCGTACGTATTGAAGAAAAAATAGAAAAAACTGCAAAGTCATAAAAATGTCATTTAAGGGTAATCTAACTGTCATCTAGTGTCATTAGAGTAGACCGCAGTTAGGAAATGGGACGAACAAATCGGAGTAACCCCTATGAAATTCAAAAATCTCGTTGCCGCAATGGGTGTGGCTGTAACAACATTTGTATCAGCACAAGCAGCTGCAGTTGATAAAGATATGCCTGAGTACACTAAAACAAGTGGTATCTCTGGTAACTTCTCATCTGTTGGTTCTGACACTCTTGCAAACATGATGACGTTCTGGGCAGAAGAGTACAAACGCTTCTATCCAAACATAAACATTCAAATCCAAGCAGCGGGTTCTTCAACTGCTCCTCCAGCATTAACTGAAGGTACAGCAAACTTCGGCCCAATGAGCCGTCGTATGAAGTCAAAAGAAATCGAAGCATTCGAAAAGCGTTACGGCTACAAGCCAACTGAAGTTCGCGTTGCAATCGATGCTCTAGCTGTATTCGTACACAAAGATAACCCAATCAAAGGTTTACGTATTGACCAAGTTGATGCGATTTTCTCTTCTACACGTAAATGTGGTGCAAGTGAACAAGTTAACCGTTGGAGCGAAGTAGGTCTTGAGGGTGATTGGGCTGCAAAAGATATCCAGCTTTACGGTCGTAACTCAGTATCAGGTACTTACGGTTACTTCAAGAAGAAAGCCCTTTGTAAAGGTGACTTCCGTAACAATGTAAACGAACAACCAGGTTCTGCATCTGTAGTACAGTCAATCTCTTCTTCTGTGAACGCGATTGGTTACTCAGGTATCGGTTATAAAACATCAGGTGTACGTACAGTACCACTTTCTAAGAAAGGCGATAACTTTGTTGATGCAACATTAGAAAATGTAGCAACAGGTAAATATCCACTATCTCGTTTCTTATATGTTTACGTGAACAAGCACCCTAACAAGCCGCTTTCACCAATCGATGCAGAGTTCTTAAAAATGGTTCTTTCTGTAGATGGTCAAAAAATTGTTGAGAAAGATGGTTATGTGCCACTTTCAGGCAAAATGGCAATGGCTGAACTTAAAAAGCTAGGCCTTCTGTAACAACCATACAGACATAGATGAAAAAACCGCTCATTGAGCGGTTTTTTTTCGTTTAGCTTTTGGCAAAGAGCTTGGCTTTAATACGTTGCTGAGCAATACGTACTTGCTTGCGCTTTTTGCCTGAGGGTGCCTTAAAGCTTTGAATAGGCATTACCGTTGGGTATTCATTAGGTAATGCTGGTACATTAAAGTCAGCGTGTTCATCTTTTGGCAAGCCAATTTCTTGTTGATGTACACGAAGTGCCGCTAAGGTATCATCGTTTTCAACTTCACTTGGACATAAAAATAAACCCATTTTTCGCATTTTCACACCTAAGCCGATGCTGCTTGAATAGCGTACAATTGGCGCTGCTAAAATAAGGCCTACTAAAATAGGTGATAACCACCAAAAGAAAGTCGGTGTGTAATAGTAGGCAACCGAACCCCAGATAATCGCGGTAATAGTCGAAAATAACGTATAACCAATCGCTTCTTTCCACGGCACCATTCTGCCTTCGCGAGGTTGTGCATCCCAGCTAACTTTTTTGCCTAAAAATACGCACACTACAAAGTAGCTATGAAACACCATCATTAAAGGGGCAATCACAATCGCAAAAATAGTTTCGATGAGTGAACCGGCAATTAATTTCATCGTACCGCCAAAGGCTTTATTACGATGCACTAAAGTCACAATTACGCCCATTAATTTAGGCAGTAACAACAATACAGCTGTAATAAATAACAACGAATCAATTAAATCCGTTTTAGCAATTTGCCAGGTTGGGAAAAGTTGATAAGCATGATTAAAGTACACGTCGCTATTAAGTGCACGAGTTACTGCATCTAAGGTACTTAATGCCAGCATAGATAACCAAATCAACGATGAAATATAAGCTGTGGCACCAAATAAAAAGTGCATTTTACTCATTAGCTTAAGACCTGATTTAGGCAGTAAACCTAAATGCTGGATATTACCTTGCACCCAACGTCTATCACGAATCGCGTAATCGAGAATGTTACTTGGTACTTCTTCGTAACTGCCTTCAACATCGCTAAGCAGTAACACATCCCAACCACTGCGGTGTAGCAGAGAAGCTTCTACAAAGTCATGACTTAAGATCTCACCACCAAATGGGGCATTACCTTTTAAAACAGGTAGGCCGCAGCACTTTGTGAATGCTTCAACGCGAATAATCGCATTGTGGCCCCAGTAGTTTGCTTGGTTTGTTTGCCAAAAAGCAGAACCAGTTGCCAGCATTGGGCTATATAAAATTGATGCAAACTGTAAAAAACGACCAAAAAACGTGTCTTGGCGAACTGGAATAGGGATCGTTTGGATCAAGCCTGATTTTGGATTGCTGATCATGCTAGAAGTCAGTTCAAGCATACATTGACCCGTCATAATGCTATCGGCATCAAGCACAATCATGTGATCGTACTGGCTACCCCAACGTTCACAAAAATCAGTTAAGTTACCCACTTTACGGTGTTTATTATCTTCACGGCGACGATAAAAAGTATGCTTTGCTAAATCACCTAAGCGCTCAGTAAGTGCATTCCACGCTTTAAGTTCATTACGTGCAATTTCAGGGTCTTGCGTATCACTTAGCAAGTAAAAGTCGTAATGCGGCATTTGCCCTGTTTTAGCCAGCGAGCGTAAACTTACTTCAAAACCGGCGATGACACGCTCTGTATCTTCGTTGTAGATAGGCATAACAATGGCTGTTTTAGTTTGGCTCAAGGCATGCTGATTAATCTCGATTGGCTTTTGACGTTTTAAGGTCAACGGGTCAATACGAAATAATTGCAAGATAAAGCCCATACAGCCACTACAAAAGGCTGTAACAATCCACGCGAAGGTAACTGTAAATAATGCCAGTAAAGCGTACTCAAGCGGTGTCATGCCGTTTGAATTTAAAATATCGAACATGATCCACACGCCATAGGCGGTAATGGTAAGCGCTAGGCTCGAAAAAAGCCAAGCGCGGGTCTTCTTAAATGGCATTGCTGTTGCCTTTAATGCTTTACTATTGGACGTCGTTTGGATACCAGACATAGCTCCATACCTCGCTGATTTCTTTATCACGTAGTTTTAACGATAAGCGCATATCAACAGGCTTATCTCCCTCTGGCGCCACTTTAAATGCTACGCGCCATCCTTGATTGTTTGGTAACTGCTGTACCGTTTTATCGCTTATTTGCCCAGCTGAGAGTGTAAGATCCGCCTGCATGGCAAAATTAGCAGATAGTTGATTAATCGTTTCGCCACTAAAATCAACGGTAAATTGGCGGTGGCTTTTTGGTGGTGGATTGTCTTCACCAGGTAATGCTGCACTACCAATTCGAGTTCTTAACACACTCGCTTTATCTTGAGTTGCAAGTGTGGCATTGAAAGTCGACAGCTTGTAACTAAAACTTAAGCTGTCACCAGCTTTCATTGGCTGCTCTGGCACCCAGTAGCTAACAATATTGTCGTTAGTTTCGGTATCTGTTGGGATCTCTACTAACTCAACACGCCCTTTACCCCAATTACCCACTGGCTCAATCCACATGCTCGGACGGTTGTGATAATGCGCTTCGGTATCAAGGTAGTTATTAAAATCTCGGTCTCGCTGCGCAAGGCCAAAGCCTTTAGGGTTCGCGTAGCTAAACGAAGTCACGCTCAATTTCTTCGGGTTATTCAGTGCACGCCAAATCCATTGACCTTGTTCTGATTGCATTAATAGGCCATCAGAATCATGTACTTCAGGGCGGTAATCATCAAAAAACTTAGTACTATTTTCACCGTGGTAAAACATACTTGTTAGCGGGGCTATGCCGAGCTTTTTAATGTCTTTACGGGCAAAAATTTGCATCTCGGTTTTTACTTCAGTGTTAGTAGAAGGTGTTAGTTCAAAACGATAGGCTCCCGACACTGAAGGGCTATCTAATAATGCATAAAGCACGATGGTAGTATCTTCGGGTGCAGGTTTTACTAACCAGAACTCTTTGAATACAGGAAATTCTTCGCCTGAGCTCAGTGCTGTATCAACTGCAAGACCTCGAGCTGACAGACCATATACTTGATGCGGGCCAACTAAACGAAAATACGAAGCACCTTGGAACACAGCTACTTCGTCTTTGTACTGGTTGTTGTTCAGTGGAAAATGCAAACGAAAACCTGCATGGCCAAGTTGTGTATTGGCAATAGCGGTGCTGATCTCTTGCTCTAACGGGGCAGCAGTTGCATCGTAACGATAGTAATCTGTTTTAAAAGGTAAACTTTTTACTTCGGCATTTTGCTCAAGAGTATTAATTGCAACCGGTGAGCGATATAAGAAGCCTGGGTGGAATAACTGCACTTCATACAGGCTTTGATCTTTCCAAATTGCTTGCTCAGTACGAAAACGAATTGCACGGTAGTCCTGATAACCAATGCTAGTTAATGCTTCAAGCTCTAACTCCTTAGGGGCTACATACGGCTCAGAGGCTAATTTCTTCGCACGTGCAGTGATAACTTCAAATAGCTTTTCTTCTGGAATCGTGATCATTGCAGGCTTAAGCTCAACCGCAGCACTATCCTTTACTTGCTGTTTTTCATTTTCGGTTGCTTGAACCTCAGCGGCTGTTTGTTCTGTTTCAGTTGCTTTTGGCTGATCTGGTTCTTCAACTGCGTAACTATGACCTGCGCTGATGGCTAATAATACGCCCAAGAAGGTCTTCTTTTTAATAGCGCTGAAGAGCTTAGTTCGGGTTTCTGGTTTCATTCAATTTTCCTTTAGCCGTAAATCACGTTAATTCTTTCATATCTCATAGCAATTACTGGACCCAAAATAAAAACTAACAATCTCAATGGCTTTGAGTTGGTGCAGCTAAATGCGAAGAGTAAAATTTTGAAATTAGTGCGAAACAATTACACGGTTGCAGTTGTTTATTCGTCACCAATATGGAGAAGTTTAATGAACGAAAGCTTGCCCTAATATGAATAGCTTAAAGGGTAAACAAAAATATGAACAAAATTACCAGAGGCTTAATTGTGCGAGTGAAATTGTAATCGTGAGGGGGAGTGCAGGCACCGAATAGGTTTTCAGTGCCTTAAAAAGCGAGTCGTTGTTATTTAACTTCGCCTAACTTTTCTGCATTGGCTTTACATTGGTTGTAAGCTTCAATGCACTTGTTGCTACAGACTTTATGAACTAAGCCATCAGCGGTGCTTTGTTGCTCACAGCTCGCTTCGCATTGATAGTTTTGCTGAGCACATTGCTGCATTTCTGGGTTGTCAATTTTGTTTGAGCAGGCAGACAGTAATGTCATAGCAAACAATGTTGCTGCAATTGCTGGTAATTTTTTCATGCTTATCCCTAGTTTATGTCTTTTCTTTGCAATCCATCTTACCCAGATTGTTGCTATTTAATCCAGCTCAACTTGTAAATTGTCAATTAAACGTACTGAGCCCAAATAAGCAGCAGCTAAAATAACAAGTTGTTTGTCAGCCACGGTGGCTGGTTTTAGTGTAGAGCGCTCTGCAATCGAATAATAGTCAGGTTTTAGTCCTGCCTTTTCAAGTTGTGCTTTTGCATCTGCCTCAAGAGCTGCAATGTCTGCGCTGCCTTGTTTAAGTGCCGTTGCAGTATTATTTAGTGTGGCAAACAGTACTTTTGCGGTGTCTTTTTGCTCATCAGATAAATAGCCATTACGAGAGCTCATTGCTAAACCAGAGATTTCGCGGCAAGTAGGTACGCCAATAATTTCAACTGGGATAGATAGGTCGCGCGTCATGGTTTTAATAACCTGTAGCTGCTGAAAATCTTTTTCACCAAAACAAGCAAAGTCAGGTTGTACTAAATTAAATAATTTAGTGACAACGGTTGCAACGCCTTTGAAGTGACCAGGACGCGAGCCTCCACAGTAACCCATAGAAACCCCCGGTACATCGACAAAGCTTTGCTCGCCTAAACCATTTGGGTAAATTGTTTCAACGGATGGGGTAAACACGATATCAGTACCAAGATCTGCTAAACCTTGTTTATCTTCGTTTAGTGTACGCGGGTAACTATCAAGGTCTTCGTTGGCACCAAATTGCATCGGGTTTACAAAGATACTCACAACCACTTTATCAGCCAATGTTTTGGCTTTTTCAACAAGTGAAAAGTGACCTTGGTGTAAATTGCCCATGGTAGGCACTAGCGCAATGCTCAGGCCCGCTTGACGCCAAGCTTTGATTTGGCTGCGTAACGATTTAATTTCAGTGATTGATTGCATTTATTTAAACTCGTGTTCGGTACTTGGGAAAGCACCACTTTTTACATCTTCACAATACTTTTGCACTGCTGCTGGCATATTGCCGGTTTCTAATAAAAAGTTCTTTGAAAACTTAGGGATATAACCTGCCGAAATACCAACTAGGTCGTGCATTACTAAGATTTGGCCATCAGTTTGATTACCTGCACCAATACCAATGGTAGGAATGTTTAGCTCATCAGTAATACGTTTAGCAAGCTCACTTGGAATACATTCTAAAACAAGTAACTGTGCACCTGCCGCTTCAAGTGCTTTCGCATCGCTGACCATTTTATCGGCTTGAGATTGCTCACGACCTTGAATTTTAAAACCGCCAAAAACATGCACTGACTGAGGTGTTAAGCCTAGGTGGCCACATACTGGAATACCTTGTTGGGTCATTGCACGAATGCTGTCGTGCAGCCATTCGCCACCTTCAAGCTTAACCATGTTTGCCCCAGCACGCATCAGCTCTGCTGCATTTTTACAGGCATCAGCTGGGTTGGCATAGGTCATAAATGGTAAGTCAGCAATCACAAATAATTCGCGGCTACCGGCACGCACACAGCGAGTATGGTATGCAATATCTGTGTTGGTTACAGCAAGGGTGTCATCAGCACCTTGCAATACCATGCCTAGTGAGTCACCGACTAAGATCACCTCGACGCCATTATCATGAAACAATTTAGCAAAGCTGGCGTCGTAAGCCGTTAATGCGGTGATTTTTTGTTGTTCTTGTTTCATTTTATTCAAGGTTGAAACGGTGATTTTAGACATAATTTCCTCTAAGGCTTAGCCTTGGTTGATTACTGCTGAGGGAGTTGTTGTAAATCGTTTAAAGGCAACGTTTTTGTTATATCAGCAAGTGATTGATTATTCGGTAGTACAAGTGTTGGTGCAATTTCCAACAAGGGATAAACAACAAACTCTCGCTCTGTTAGGCCATAATGAGGCACAGTTAAGCGAGGGGTGTCTATCACGTCATTACCGAACAATAAAATATCTATATCAAGGGTACGCGGACCCCAGCGTTCTTCTTTTCTAACACGGCCATGCTCAAGCTCAATGGCTTGAGTTAAATCAAGTAACTGCTCTGGCTTAAGTGCAGTTTTAACACACGCGACTGCATTTACATAATCGGGTTGATCTTGTGGCCCCATTGGTTTGCTTGCGTAATCATGGGATACACAAACAAACTCAACATCTTTTAATGCTTTTAGGGCAGTGACAGCAGCATGAATTTGTTTACGTGGTGTGTTTAAGTTGGCACCTAAACCTAAATAAACGGTATGCATACTTAGTCTACTTTTTTCTTGCGTGGGCGACGACGGCGCTTAGGGCCACCTTGGTGTCCTAAGTTTTTAACCATCTCTTTTTGGCCATTAATGTCTTGGCTTAGGTAGGTTGTCCACCAATCAGCAAGCTCTTTTTGTTGCTCTTCGCCAGCTTGCACACGCAGTAATAAGAAATCATAAGCGGCTTTGAAGCGAGGCTGTTGAGTGAGCCTATAAGCGCGCTGACCACCTCGTTTATCAAGGCGTTGCTGAATATGCCAAATATCGCGTGCACCCAAGGTGAAGCGTTTTGGTACTGCTACCTGTTGCGCGTTTTCACTCTGCACTTTGTTCATTGCTTGTGCAAATGCATCGTACTCTGAAAGTTGGTCGCGTTGTTGTAACTTCTTCGCAATGCTCTGCAATGGGAACCACAATAAGGCTGCAAAAATAAAGGCTGGGGTGACTTTTTTATCAGCATTAATACGTTTATCGGTGTTTTTAAACATTTGCAGGATAAACGTATGCTCAAAGCCTTCAGGGTTGGCATCTAAGATTTTATCAAGCGCAGGAAATAATGCTTTGAATAAACCATATTGGCGTAGCATTAAGTAGTTTTCTTCAGCTTTGCCGTTTAAAAACAATTTGAGTGATTCTTCAAACAAACGAGCTGGCGGAATATGATCAAGTAAGTTAGCAAGGCTTTTAATTGGCTTTTCGGTGCCAGGTGCAATGCTCATTCCTAGTTTGGTGGCAAAACGCACTGCACGTAACATGCGCACAGGGTCTTCACGGTAACGTGTTTCTGGGTCGCCAATCAGCTCAATTTGTTTTGCTTTTATCGCGCTAATGCCATTGGCATAGTCATAAATACAAAAATCGTTAATTGAGTAGTAAAGTGCATTAATCGAAAAGTCGCGGCGCTCGGCATCTTCTTCGATGCTGCCATAGACATTGTCACGCAGGAGTTGGCCGTGTTCACTTGATTGACTAATTTGATTTTTGCTTTCTTCGGCTTCGTGATGGCCACGCATGGTCGCCACTTCAATAATTTCTCGACCAAACACGATATGGGCTAAACGAAAACGGCGACCAATTAGGCGACAGTTACGAAATAGCTTTTTGATTTGCTCAGGGGTTGCGTTTGTTACAACGTCGAAGTCTTTTGGTTGTTGGCCTAACAATATATCTCGAATACAACCACCTACAAGGTAGGCATCAAAACCACCTTCTTTAAGGCGGTACAATACTTTGATTGCATTTGGGCTAAATTGTTTGCGCGAAATACCATGTTCACTGCGCTCGATCACCAAAGGTAACTCGCTCGTTGGCAAAGCATCACTTGATGTCGTGGCATTTGGGCCAATAATCTGCCGACAAAATTGAAAAAGCTTAGAAATAATAATCTGTCTCCTACGACGCGGACTTTGCGACTCATCAAGTATAGCGTTTGTTTGATACTTCGCCGATGTGAGATTGACGTGTAATCAGTGTGTTTTAAATGGCGCTAAATTAAGGTGTTGATGATTCGCACACTTTGGGTCGCTATCATATACCAGCAGGGCTGAAAAATTAAGTTACTCGGCCTTTAAAATTGGCAATTTATTTTTCAATAGTA
Source organism: Pseudoalteromonas sp. P80D2 (assembly GCF_036680945.1). Classification (NCBI taxonomy): domain Bacteria; kingdom Pseudomonadati; phylum Pseudomonadota; class Gammaproteobacteria; order Alteromonadales; family Pseudoalteromonadaceae; genus Pseudoalteromonas; species Pseudoalteromonas sp. P80D2. The sequence goes on along the minus strand of NZ_JAZDAR010000026.1, from coordinate 140,677 downwards.
ACAAAGTTACAAAAAGGAGAGTTTGGATCCTCGCTAACTTGTATTTCTTGCACCTTTGGTATGTGTTCAAGGCGGTAAGTTTCAATAGCCCAAGCTAACATCTGTTCGATATTTAACGATAAAAGTGAGCTTTCTGGCTTTAAGCCTAAAAAGCGCAAGGCATCGAACAACGCGGGCTTTGGATCTGATTTTGCTATTGCCGGAGCGTAATTTTGTTTTGATAGCTTAAAACCGGGTTTAGCTACTGCTAAAGGTAGGTGGGCGTATTCTGGGGCCGGTTTATTTAGCTGCTTAAACAAACTGAGTTGTCGTGCGGTCGGTTCGAGTAAGTCAGCTCCGCGAACGACTCTTGTAATACCTTGTGCAATATCATCGGCGACTACGACCAGTTGGTAAGCAAATAAACCATCGCTGCGCTTTATTAAGTAATCTTCTTTGGCAAGTTGGCTATCAACAGACACTTTACCTTGAATTAAATCATGGTAGTGACTGGTTGCAAATTGCTGGGTTAAACGTAGCGCTGAATCAGTTAAAGCGTGGTTTTTATAACGGCAGTGGCCTTGGTATATCCCACCGATTGCTTTAATTTCTTTGCGCGTGCAATGACATGCATAAACAAGGTTTTTCGAAATTAACTCGTCAACAATGGCTTGGTATTGCTCATGACGCTGGGTTTGGTATATAACAGGCTCGTCCCAGTAAAGACCGTAAGCCTCTAAGGTATGTAATATATCGTCGCTAGCACCGCTTACAACACGCGTTGTGTCGATATCTTCAATGCGTACTAACCATTTTCCTTGATTGGCTTTTGCATCAAGGAAGCTACCCACAGCCGCTATAAGTGAGCCAAAATGTAATGGCCCTGAAGGGGATGGCGCAAAGCGGCCACGATATTCACGCATTGGCGTGTTAACGGCTGTGGTAGACATGGGCTAATTAAAGGATGTAATTAACCGCGTCCAGATTGCTTTTCTTTAATTTCCGCAAGCGTTTTACAGTCTACACATAAATCAGCTGTAGGACGCGCTTCTAGGCGGCGGATACCAATTTCGATACCACATGATTCACAGAAACCAAAATCGTCTTCTTTGATTAATTGAATCGTTTTTTCAATTTTCTTGATCAGTTTACGCTCACGGTCACGAGTACGAAGTTCTAATGAGAATTCTTCTTCTTGTGCTGCACGGTCTACTGGATCCGGAAAGTTAGCTGCTTCGTCTTGCATATGCGATTTAGTACGGTCTACTTCGTTACGTAAATCGTTACGCCAAGCTTCTAAAATTGTTTTGAAATGAGCACGTTGTGCTTCATTCATATACTCTTCACCTGGCTGTTCCTGATATGGTTCTAACCCGGCCTGAGCCAATAACCCTAGTCTTTTTTGGTCTGGCATAACTTTCTCCTAAATCCTTAATATTTTGCCCAGCGTTAGCCGGCGGCTATAAATAGCAGAATCATTAGACTGAGGCAAATTTATTTTTAATTAATCCTCTTGACCTTGCGCTAATGATTGCTCAAATAATTATGGGCGGTTTTGTAAGCCCTTAACTATCCATAAATTTTTTAAATTTGCTAAGTTATATGGGCAAAAAAAAATAATACAACTAAAATAGTGCTTTTATTGTCGTTTTCGTAAAAGAGTAGCTTAGTTCAGAAAATCACATTTTTCTTGCAACTTAATTTCTTCTGCCGAAATTTTTGCTTTATAAGCAATCACTTCAACACCATTATCTATAGCTTCAGTTAAAAGTTGGGCGTATTTTGAGTCGATATGTTTTGCCGCACTCACTTGATTGATACCTTCATGTAAAACTGCAAAAAATAGCACTGCACGATGCCCTTGTTGCACCATCTCTATTAGCTCTCGCAGATGTTTTTGGCCTCGCTCAGTTTTTGCATCCGGAAAATACCCTTGCCCAGATTGTGGTTCTGTTTGCGAAAGCAATGTCACAGATTTTACTTCTACATAGCAATGGGGTTTATGTTTATCTGTTAATAAAAAGTCGATACGGCTATTTTCTTGGCCGTATTTTACTTCTGCAGCAATTGTTTGATAGTCAACAAGTTCAGCAATCGCGCCTGCATTTAAGGCTTCTTGCACAACTTTGTTTGCAATCGCGGTATTAACACATATTAAGTGATCGAATTGGTTCTGAGTTAATTGCAAGGATTGAGGGAACTTACGTTTAGCATTATCACTGGTTGAATAAAACGCTTTAAACCCAGGCTCTGCACATCCCGTCATTTTGCCGGTATTAGCACAGTGAGCTGTAAACTCTGTGCCATCGGCAGTTTTTAAGTCGGCTAAAAAACGTTTGTAGCGTTTAATTAAGGTAGCTGTTTGTAATGCGGGAGTAAATTTCATGGCTCTTAGTAATTCGTTTTTCTTTATTGTAAGTGATTCATTACGAGGATTGAACCACATCTCATAATGCTATTTATCGCAAGCTGTTGGGAACTGACGTTGGCTGTAGTAAACTCGAGTAACATTTTTAGCGCAAAGAGTATTCTAACATGTCAGAAAAATTTCTAGTTCAACTTAGCGAGCAGGGCGCTGCCGCACATTGGGGCGAAAAAGCCGCTCTTTCTTTTACTGAACAAGGCGCAACTGTTCATTTAACTGAGCAAGATACACTTAAAAACGTACAAAAAGCAGCACGTACGTTAGCTAATCAAGGCTTAAAAAATATTGCCTTAGTGGGCGATGTTTGGTGTACAGAAACACAATGGGCTTTCTACCAAGGCTTTGTTTCACCAAAGAATTTAGATGCTATTGAGTTTGTTGAAAATGCAAAAACAGACGGCAAAGAATTGGCTTCTTTAAAGCAAGCTGCGACGTGGGCTCGTCAAATGATCAATGGCACAGCTGATGATATTTTCCCAGAGAGCCTAGCTGGTAAAGCAGCTGAGTTTATTCAGTCACTAGCACCTGAGCACGTAAGCTACCAAATTATTAAAGGTGATGCTTTATTAGAGCAACAATGGATTGGTATCCATGCGGTAGGCCGTGGTAGTGAACGTCCACCAGTATTATTAGCATTAGATTACAACCCAACTGGTGATGAAAACGCGCCTGTTGCAGCCGCTTTAGTTGGTAAAGGCATTACGTTTGATTCAGGTGGTTACTCAATCAAAGCAAGTGAAGGCATGTTAGGCATGAAATGCGACATGGGTGGCGCAGCAACTGTGACTGCAGGTTTAGCACTTGCTATTAGCCGTGGTATCAACAAACGCATTAAGTTGTTCTTATGCTGTGCTGAAAACTTAATTTCAGGCCATGCCTACAAACTTGGTGATATCTTAACGTATAAAAATGGCACCACAGTTGAAATCGTTAATACCGACGCTGAAGGTCGTTTAGTGCTAGCTGATGGCTTAATGGCTGCAGGTGAGTCTGGCGCGCCATTAATCATTGATGCAGCAACGCTAACAGGCGCTGCGCTTGTTGCTGTTGGTCAAGAGTACAATGCATTGTTCGGTCTTGATAAAGAGCTTGTACGTGACGTACAAGACTTTGCAGAGCAAGAAATGGAAGCTGCTTGGCCACTACCACTTGAAAAGTGGCACCAACAAAATTGCCCGTCGCCATATGCTGATACGGCAAACAGTCGTCCACAAAAAGGTGGTGGCTACGGTGGTGCTTCTAATGCGGCTGGTTTCTTATCACGCTTTGTGCCAAATGAAGGTAAAGGTTGGGTTCACATTGACCTTGCTGCTGCATTTAACATGGGTAGCACAAGCGAGTGGGCTGCAGGCGCAACAACACAAGGTATGCGTACCGTTGCAAGAACATTACTAGAAAAAGCATAAGCAATTACCTTTTTCTAGTTAATTAAAAGCCCCTTAACTTTATCTAAGTTAAGGGGCTTTTTTAATCTAAAGGGTAATTTTACAAACTGATACAAGCTTTTTTGAGTAAATTAGTATAAAATCACGCCCCACATTTTCTCATCCTGTGGTTAGTTTTTATTAAATTAGCTACACTTGAATGATCAATTCACACTGGGGTCTCTATTTATGTCAGATAAGTGCTATATCACTGCGCAGCAGCTTCTTGAAGATTCATTTCGTGTTGCGGCACAAGTTTATGAAGATGGTTTCCGTCCTGATTTCATCATTGGTATTTGGCGTGGTGGTGCTCCAATTGGTATCGCAGTTCAAGAATATTACGATTACAAAGGTATAGAAACTGACCATATCGCAGTGCGTACTTCTTCGTATTACGGTATTAACCAGCAATCTAAAGAGATCAAAGTTCACGGTTTGCATTACATCATTGAAAATGCCAATGCAGACAATTCATTACTAATCGTTGATGACGTGTTCGATTCTGGCCGCAGTATTTTTGCATTAAAAGAAAAGCTTTCGGAGTTAATGCGTTTAAACCTACCACGTGATATTCGCGTTGCATGCCCATATTACAAGCCGAAGAACTCAAAGGTAGACATGGTGCCAGATTACTTCATTCATGAGTCTGAAGAGTGGTTAGTGTTCCCTCATGAACTTTCAGGCCTAACGCCAGACGAAATTATCGAAGGTAAATCTGATTTAGCGAACATCCACGACATTTTACTTGAAAAGTAACCTTGTCCAAATTTTTCATAAAAGGCTCTTAGTGAGCCTTTTTTATTGTCTTAAATTAAGAGCGTAAAACTCCCTATTGATAATAGGGTAGTTTAAGCTGCACAAATGCATTGATGCTTATCAAAAAAGAAAAGATTGGTGTTTATGTATATTTTTTAAAGGCAATAAAAAACCGCGCATAAGCGCGGTTTTAAAAGCTTTATTAGCGTCGTGGACTAGCCACCGTTACCAGAACCACCAGTACCACCAGTACCACCAGTACCACCTGTGATTGGTTGCTCAACAACTTCACAAACTGTAGGTATATCAAGAGTTACAGGTGTTGTGTTTACCTCTAAATCTTGAGAAAGCCATTGTCTATTACCATAGTCATAATATCTAATTGAATAGCTTGAACCTTCCTCTAAAGCAACATTAAATGTAGCACCTTCTCCATAGTAAGTATTTACAAGTGCATTACCTGAGAATAGACGAGAATATGTAGGTGTAGGAACTGGATCAGCGTTAACATCAAAGTCTTCAGTGTTACTACAAACTAACTGAGTAGTAACTTGCTTAGAAATAATGCCAGGGTTTGAAGTAGTTAGCTTTAAAGTTTCGCCATCTAAATCACAAATATTACTAACGCTCAATTTCGTAGCAGTAGTACCCGCATCACTTGCTAAACCGGCTAAAACGTTTGCACCCTTTTGACGTATTTTCAATGTAACAGGGAAGCCAGGAGGATTAGCTATATTAGCTTGTGAATAATCGCCTCTATTAGCTCTTAAATTACGAACATTACGGCGGAAACCGTTATTCTCAATTACTAGACTATATCGGCCTGCATTTGGTTGGTCGTTACTGTCAACAATATCGAATGATACGCTAGAACATTGATTATTGTTGAAGTAATCTAAGTTCCAATAAGATAAGTGATTAACGTCTACAGAAACGTCAAACGTGTCTGCACTATCATTGTCTGTAACTTCACCATAGCTTTCAAAAGACCACTTACCAGCGTCTTCATCATAACTCCAAACTGGGAATACATCACCTACAGCGATTTTACGAGCTGTTGGAGAAGTTAACGTACAAACACCCATGCTGTAGCCATTAGCTTCTGCATATGCCGAAAGGTCAGTTGTACCAGCCGGAACTGAAACTGGACATGGGTTTGAAGTATTCTGATCTACCTGCATTGCAACAGTAAGAGAGTTTCCTTCACCGAATGTTTTTACTTTATTACCAGCATCATCAGTAAGCTCGATTGCAACGAAACCACCTGATGTAAATGAACCAGAAACATTTGAATCTGAGCCATCAGGGTTTGCAACAGAAAGGGCTAAACCACCAGGAAATGCATCAAGAGATGAATTTTCAACTGTAGCGCTATCAGCTTCAGTTTCATTACGTGTTGCTTCGTTAGCAAAGTAAGCCACAGTGATTTCAGGCACTGTTTCTAAAGCTGTACCGTCAGCAGTTAAAAACTGAGTACCGTTTTTAATTTTAACAGTAGTACCACCAACAGCAACGCCAGCTTTGTTTACAGATTGAGGAAGTTCAATTTCGTCTTTATCACCAGAAACACTTAAGCCGGTTGTTGGATCATAGGCTACAGTTGTATTTTCACCTTCAGGTACTAAAGATTCTAATGATTTAGTTTCTGCAACAATAGGAACATCAGAATCAGCTAAATTACGTGGCGTTAGTCGGATTTCATCAGCTGCTACGTTTTCAGTAGTTGTTACTGTGAATGAGCCAGAATTATTTAAGTATCCTTCAGCAGAAACAACATAATCGTAAGTTACGCCGTCAGCAGGGATCGACTCAAGAGTAAAGCTGAAAGCTCCATCTGTAGTTGACTTGTCTTCATCAGAAAGTGCATCACCAGCAACACTTAGTAAGCCATCTTCAGAAGATGTAAATGTGATGGTTGCCGTCACTGATTCATCAAGCAATTCGCCTGTAGCATCAATTAAGCTAACGGAGATAGCACCTGCTTGAGTCTCAGCTGCCGTAGGTGGAACTGCTACATCTTGTGTTGGAACTGGTGGCTCAGGCACTGTGTCGTTTTTGTCGTCATCACTCAAACAACCACTTAAGCTTAAAGTGACACCTAACGCTAGCGCTAGCTTGGTTAGTTTAAATTCATTGTTTCCCATAATCGTTACCTTTCTTTCCTTTCTCGTAAAGTAATCAGACTTTTATTAGAGCAAATAGTACCGGTTTGTGCACCGAAAAAACGCCACACATGGTTATCTGTTATTGAAGGATAAGCGTACATTATATATACGTCAAGTGAACATTATATATACTTTCATTAATAAAATAAGAAAGTTCTGTCTTATCTTTCAAGTGCAACAGCTGATAACAAACCGCTTTGCTAAATTGTAATATAGAGTCTTACTGTTAAGAAGCTTAACTCTATGAATATTTATAGATTATCCAACTGAACTTGTGCTGACTTTGCTTTTCAGTTTGGTAATATTATTTTAAAGCATTTAAGAAAAATTTGTAACACATTTATAACTGCGCAAAACTTTCTACGTAGTCACTAAGCTTGTCGATATCTACCACTTGTAAACCTTGATTGCTTCGCTGCACTAAGCCTTTTTCAACTAGTTCTGTAACTACTCGTCTATAAGCTCTTTCTGTGGTAGCAAAGCGCTCAGCTTCAGCATTTACGGTAGGGTAGGCACGCAGTAGTGTTGGGTTGCTGTTTTCTGCTCTTAATAAGCAATCTTTAGCTATGTTGTAGCTTAGTGGTAATAGCAGCTTATCTAAGTTTATTTTTTGGTTTTCTTGGAACTTAGCAGCAATTGTTTGCGCCGTGTACAAGCTTAACTCTGGCTTTTCTAATAGTAGTGCGCGCCAGTGTTTAAGCTCAATTAGGTTATAACTTACATCGCTAAAGCACGTAACTGTGTAAATACACGGGTAGTTATTCAGTGCTTCAATCTCACCAATCAGTGTGTTGTTACAATCAAGCTGGCCCAAAAGAAGGCGTCGGCCATTACCCACGTCATAGCTGAACGACACTGTGCCGCTTCTCACTAATACGAGTTTTGACAAAGGTTGATCTTGGTGGATCAGCACTTCTTTTTTAGCTTGTTGAAAACTACTGCCAGCAAATGTCAGTAATTGGTCAACAAGATAGCTTGAAAAATGATATTGAAACATTAACGCCGCTCTTCGGACAATTGTCCTATTTATTACATCTTAATGACGTTAGCATTAAGATTCTAAGAATTTACGCTAACTTGCTAGTAAGGTGTTTCACGTTACTGATACCTTCATTTCCCGTGTAATGATTTTAAAGCCAAGATTATTCTTAAGCTTTACAAGGTTTTTAGTAAGTTAGCTTTTTTATTTTATTGTCAAACTAGCACAGAGTGCGTCAAAAAAAATGACAAGCTCCAATGCTAACCTAAAGCCTAGGAGAGAACAATTGAGTTGGGAATATTTAGGCTATTTAGCGTCAGCACTGTTGGTTGCTTCTTTGACAATGAGCGATGTAGTAAAACTACGCTGGCTCAACCTAGCAGGATGTATTGCATTTACCTTCTACGGGCTGGCAATTGGTGCCGTTCCGGTAGCCTTTACCAATGGCTTACTGGCGTTTGTAAATATTTACCACATCGTTAAATTAAAGCGTCAGCAAAAAGCTGACGCTAAGTAGCATTATTCCTCTTTTTTATATTTTAGCTCGCCCGCAATCCAAGTTTGCGTCACGTTTATATCGTGGATCTCAGAAACTGGGGCTTTGTAATAGTCTTTATCAATCAAAATAAAGTCAGCCCACTTTCCTTGTTCTAAACTACCTACCTTAAACTCTTGATGTGCAGCATAAGCACCACCTAAAGTAAACGCACGCAAAGCTTCATCACGCGATAGCAGCTCTTGTGGTCGCCAGCCACCTTCAGGAAGTTGATTATGATCCATTCGTGTAATGGCTGAATATAAGCCATCAAACGGATCAGCAAGTTCTACAGGAAAGTCAGAACCTGCTGCAATTACAGAGCCTTGCGCTAAAAAGGTTTTCCAAGCATACGCCCCTTCAAGTTGTTTTTCAGTTAGGCGCTGCTCTGCCATATGCATATCAGAGGTTGCATGAACAGGCTGCATTGATGGAATAATTTTTAACGTTTTAAAACGAGGGATATCTTCAGGAGTAACAATTTGTGCATGTTCAATTCGGTTACGCAGTAAAATCCCACCGGTTTTTTTAAACACATTTTCATAGGCATCTAGCACAACATGATTGGCTTTATCACCAATGGCGTGGGTGTTCGCACTAAAGCCATGGGCAAAGCTTAAGTTGAATAGTTGCTCAAGTTTTTCTTGGGTTTCAAGCATTAAGCCATGGTGATTTTTACGATCAGCGTATTCCTCGATAAGGGCTGCGCCTCGGCTTCCTAAAGCACCATCCGCATACACTTTGACACTTCGAATCGACAGCATGTCATTCATGTCTTTATATTTGCCCGCTTTGAGCATGGTTTCTAGTTGAGGATCGGCAGCACTTAGCATGGCAACGATTCTTACGGGAAGGGTATTTTGCTCAGAGCGCTGCTTGTACACTTGCCACGTGTCGTAATCGATACCGGCATCATGGGTTGATGTAATACCCAAACTTAGTAGATGTTTACCTGCATTATCTAATGCCGTATTAATGCTGGCATGGCTTGCTTTTGGTACATGTTGGGTAACAAGCGTTTCGGCTTTATCAATGAATACCCCTGAAGGTAAGCCAGAATCTAACTTTAAAATTTCACCGCCGGCAGGAGAGGGAGTTTGTTTGGAAATACTTGCAAGTTCCATGGCTTTTGAATTAACCCACACAGCATGGCCATCAACGCGAGAAAGCACCACAGGTTTGTCTTTTACATATTTGTCTAAATCAGCTGCAGTTGGAAACTCACCGCCTGGCCACTGCTCTTGATTCCAACCGCGACCAATGATCCAACCTTGTTTATCTTTGGCAAACTCAGCCAGCATTTTGCCAACCTCATCTGCCGAGTTCGTATTTCTGACATCAAGTTGTGAAAGGTTATTACCTAAACCAATTACATGGCCATGAGCATCGACTAAGCCAGGTAACAACGTGGCTTGCTTGCCATCAATTGCGGTGGCGTCAGGGAAGCTATTTTTAATTGAGTCATTGCCTGTTTTTACGACTTTACCGTCTTTAAAAACCAGTGCAGAAAAGTGTTGGGTTTCGCCTTTGTAGGTAGGCGTGTAGCCATTTATATTATAAATAACAGTGGTGTTGGCAAAGCAGCTAAGTGAAGCTGTTGCTAGTAAGCTGATGATGAGTTTCATAATCTTCTAATAGTTTTTATTGATTTATGAAAACAGTATCAGAGTTGCAGTAAACTGCAACTCAGCAGCAAGTAAATAGTTAATTGTAACGCTTTATTTGCTTGCGTAGACCTTAAATTCACTAAGCGATAATTTATTATCTTTATCGCTGTCGTAGTTTTTGAAACGTGACCACAGAGCAGGGTCTCTCGCTGACTCTGAACGAGTCAGGTAACCATCGTCATTACGATCAAGTTGTTTAAATTTTTCACCAATACTATCTGCAGCAAAACTTATTGTGCTAAATACACCACATAAAATTAGGCTGGCAAAGGTTAATTTTGACATTATTTTAACTCTTGTTTGTTAAATAGTGTTTAAATTCAAGGAGCGAGATTTGTTGATCTTTATCTGTATCCCACTGTGCTATGCGTTTTTGCAAGTGCGGTTGAGAAGACAGTTCCTGCACAGATAAAAAACCATTTTTATCTTTATCAAGGTGATCAAATCTTTGTTTTACATCCAATGCTAAGCTATTGAAGCTTATAGTAATTAAGGTACATGAAGCAAGCCAGAAAATTCTCATAATTACTCTCCTTTATAAATAAAAGCGCTTGCCATAATTTAACTCCCAAAATTTAAATCCGTTTACACATTCCCTCTGGGATTATGGCAAGCACTTTAAGCCGTTAAGGTTTAAATTTTTCAAACTCTTGTTCAGACAGAACCTGATCGCTGTTTTCATCCAGATCGGCAAATTGCTTAAGTAGGTTATCGTGTTTGGTTGCTTCAGTTAATGAAATCTCGCCGTCGGCGTTTGTATCAAATTTAGCAAATCGAACATCCATTTGTGATGCTAAAACGGTGGCGCTGATAACTAAAAACATTAGCGAGAATGCAGCTAATAGTTGTTTCATTACAATCTCCTATTGAATAAACGACTGAAACTCAGAAAATGAAATTTGGCCATCTTGGTTACTATCAATTTGCGTAAAGTTGCCATGTAATAATGCATCTTCAGATGCTTCTGCTTCACTCAAAAAACCATTACTGTCTTTATCGAGTTCGTTAAACGTTGTTTGCAAATCAAGTGCATAACTACTTAACGAGATGAGACTTATAAGCAGGGTGGCTGCCAAGGCCGTTACTTTCATTTTGTGTCCTAAATAACTAATTTGCTTAGTACTAATCAAAATCAGTGCCAATTTTAAAAGTTCTTAATTATCAATTAGTTATTAATTTTATGTGGTTTTGAATGCGAAATAGTTACAGGGTATTGTGTCTTTTTTGCAACGATTTTCAGGTGTTAAAAGTTTATTCTTATTATTTCAATTAGTTAGCATGTTGCCAAATAGCAACTTTGTATCGGTTTTTGGGTAAAAATCAGCACTTTTTAAGGTCGGATTCAGCGAGTGTCTAAGTTTGTTCACTAATAATCTGCATCTGCAATTATGTTGAGAGTGAATATGCAAAATACAGTAGCGATAAAAATAAAACAGTTACTCAATTGGCGACCTAGTCTTATTGGCCAGTTCGTCTGTAGCATTTTGCTGTCTTTACTACCGTTATCTTTGGTGGTGATTTTATTTTTAAATGCGCTTAATAAGCAGCTTGCGGTGACTCAAGAAATCGTCGGTGACAATTACGAAATTACCAAAGCATTTAACAACCTCAAACAAGACTTAAATAGCCTTGAACGAGCAACTCGACAAAACTGGGTGCTCAAAAGTGAATCCCTCGATAGCTTGATTGCCAACAAGTGGCAATCGTCACTGCAAAGTGTCGATGAGCTCATTTTCTTAAGCCCAACCGCTGATTATGTCTCGCAGTGGCGGCAATTGGCTGAGGTATTACAATTTGCGCATCAATATTTATTAATAGAACAAAAGCAAGATGGTGAGCTGTTTGCACCCGCTAGTAAGCTTATCAGTGAGCAAACAAATTGGCTCAAAGAGCAAAATGAATTACGCATCACAAAAAATCAGCAGCAATTAAAAGCACTTCAAGCTTCATTTATTAATTGGTTGGTTGCGTTAATTCCACTCACTTTATTGGTCGGGGGAGGGTTTCTTTGGCGGATCAGCGGACGGCTCAGAGAACTCACAAATGTAATTGATAAACTTGGACAAGGCCATTGGCAGCAAAAAATTCAAGTTCGAGGCTCGTCAGAGTTAGTTGAATTAGGTAATAAACTTGAGTGGGTTCAAGCGCAGTTACATATGCTTGAGCAGCAAAAAGATACGTTTTTACGCCATGTGACACATGAACTAAAAACGCCCCTTGCTTCGATGGTTGAAGGCACAGATTTACTTGCAGATGAAATTGTTGGCCCAATCAATAGCGAGCAACAAGCTGTCCTTGAGTTAATAACACAAAGTATGGTGCGACTCAGAGCCATGATTGAAAGCTTATTGAGTTACAACGCGATTCGAACGAGTAAGCAAAGCCTAAGCGAGCTTAACTTTAACTTGATGATGAATAAAATTGAGCGTCATTTTGAGCACCGATTATCAGCGCGTGATTTATCCATTACTTGGGTTAACGAGTTACCAAATAAAGCCTTGTTTATCTCAATTGAGCTACTTGAAATGGTGCTTATTCAGCTTACCTCAAATGCGCTGAAGTTTTCGCCGGAACACGAGTCAGTGACAATAAAAGCAAGCTTAAAACAGGGGCAGTTAATTTTGAGTGTCAGCGACTTAGGAGTAGGGATAGAAGATACTGAAAAAGCCGCTGTGTTTGGGGCTTTTTACCAAGGTAAGAATGCAAAACAACATACTGAAATGGGCAGCGGGCTTGGTTTAACCATAGTTAAAGAAACCGTTGAACAATTAAACGGTAAGCTCTCTATTACAGATAATGAGCCACAAGGGTGTGTATTTACAGCCATTTTACCAATTCAATTAACCCAAGGAGTTAACTGATATGGGCTTAGCGAATAAAGCCAGTTTTATGCTTGTTATAGGCACACTTTTTATAACAGGGTGCACGATCACGCAAAAGCATGTTGAGCCAGAGCAAGTAGAGCCGACAACAGGTGTGAAACCTCAAGGGCAACCTAATCCAAAGCCTCGGCCGAAAAGTGAGCCGTTATACCCGCCTACAAGTACAGTCATTGCTTGGCATGCTGCTAAGTGTGGTGGCTTTAAAGCAAGCTCTGATAAAGCAAATTATGTTGGTGAAAATGAGCTAAAGCGTCTGTTTGAGTCGATTTGTTTACTCGGGGCTTCTGAGCCAGAAAAAGCCCTTAATCGGCTTGAACAAAGTGACCATGCTTTTTATTGGCCAGATGATATTAAGCAGTATCTTTGGTTACAAAAGCAATATTTACAACAGAATTTAGCGGCAAAACAAGCTAAGCAAGCGCTAAGTGATGAAATGGAAAAAACCTTATCGTCGCTTGCGACTATCGAACAACAACTTCTGCTACGTGATGAGACCAAGGAGCAGTAACCATGAATGAAGTAACAAAACCACGGGTTTTATTAGTAGATGACGATGCGAGTTTATTAAAGTTACTAGCGATTAGAATTGAGTCAAAAGGCTATTTGGTAAGCACAGTTGAAAGTGGCATTGAGGCATTACAAACGTTAAAAAACCAAACCTATGATGCGGTGATCACTGACTTAAGAATGGATGAAATGGACGGCATGGCTCTACATCGCCAGTTACAAAGTCGTTATCCTTCAATGCCGGTGATTATGATGACAGCACATGGTTCGATACCTGATGCAGTGGAAGCGACGAAGCAAGGTATATTTGCATTTATTACCAAACCGGTTGATAAAGATGAGCTGTTCGACAGCCTTGCTAAAGCTATCGAGATCCATGGTGTACATGGTGATGAAACACCCACACAAACAAATATTGTCACCCGTAGCGGCGCGATGTTGCATCTACTTGAGCAAGTTAAATTGCTTGGTCCAACGCAAGTGAATGTGTTGATCTCAGGTGCCAGCGGCACAGGTAAAGAGCTGCTTGCACAAGCGATACATCAACACAGCCATGTTAGTGACGGGCCATTTGTGGCAATTAACTGCGGCGCTGTGCCGGGGGAGCTTTTAGAATCTGAATTGTTTGGGCATAAAAAAGGCGCGTTTACTGGCGCAGTCAAAGACCATCAAGGTTTGTTTCAACAAGCACAAGGTGGTACCCTTTTTCTAGACGAAATTGGTGATATGCCGCTAAATTTACAGGTAAAACTACTGAGGGTTTTACAAGAGAAAACCATTCGCCCTGTGGGCTTTCAAGAAGAGATCCCAATTGATGTGCGGGTGGTGTCGGCGACTCATAAGAACCTCCCTGAGGCAATCAATAATCAGCAGTTCCGTGAAGATTTATATTACCGATTAAATGTGGTGAACTTAAAATTGCCTCCGCTTTGTGAACGCCGAGAAGATATTAGTTTGCTAGCACAGCATTTTGCAGGTCTAATTGCTAAACGTATGGGGCAAGAGCAAAAGCAGTTTGCCAATGATGCGATGCATGCTCTGATTCGCTATGACTGGCCGGGTAATATCCGTCAATTACAAAATGTGATAGAGCAGGTAGTAGCCCTTACACCTGGTAAAGTGATTGCTGCTCAGTTAGTTGAGAGTGCATTAAACAGTAATGTTAGTATTGCTGAGCCACTTTCGTTAAATGATGCAAAAAAAGAATTTGAGCGAGACTATTTAATTAATACGCTGAAAATGTCAGCGGGTAATGTTGCCGAAGCCGCAAAGCTTGCGAAACGTAATCGCTCAGATTTTTATAAATTAATTAAAAAGCACAACATTAATGTTGAAAGCTTAATATAAGGAAAAACATGGCGCTTTTTTTAGTCTATCTGGGTGGTCGTATTCAAGGTTGTCACATTGAAATGCACGACGTTCGATTTGTCGTAGGTGATAACATTGAGCAAACCTATTCAAAATTAAAAGCACAGTGGGTGGGTGATAAAAGCAATGTGCACATGGATAGTTACATGCAAATTCAGCACATCGATGGCTATCAGGTCGAAGTGGTTGATACTGCGCATCACCAAGCCGAAAAACTGTATTTTGTAAATTTAGGTGCCTATCGAGCTGATAGTCTTGCGGAGCAACATGATTTTGCATTGTACGTTGCCCGTAGCAGTGAAGAAGCAAAGCAACGCGCTAAAGAGTCTTTATTGGCGGGAATGACTCATCTTCATAAAGATGACTTACACGATGTAGACGATTGTTTTGCTATTGATTTATTAGATAGCAACTTATCAATAAAATTAACGCCAAGCGGGCAAGCTCAAGCAATGAAGCCCGATTGGTTTGGCTATCACGTTCTGTAATACCAATCCGCAATAATACTTAATCATTTTGAGGGATTAAACCTGTCGCTACCTGCGTTAAAAATTTCTGATTTACGACTGCATGGATGCAGAAGGTAGAGCAATGCAGGAGCAATTGCCGAGCACAACTAAATAACGAAATGTTTGCCTTGCTATCAACAAGGTTTTCTTGCCTCAAAATAGACCACTTAATTAAGCCAATTGGTATAAGCTATTCTTGGTTATCGTTTTTACTGGCAACTTTAAAGGCGATGATCACCAATCCAAATAAGGCAAATGGCAGTGCAGCAAGTAAATACTCAACGGTATGGCTGTCTTGATAGTTAGGCTGGAGTAGGAAGTGACCTGCAACACAAAGTAAAATAGCCACGAATAAAACGGGCAGTAAAATCAGTTCTTTTTTAGGTGAGTGTTTTTTCATTACAAGGCGTTATATTCCAAAGGTGCGCCATTGTAATGATCTCGCCTTACTCAGGTCAAATAAGTTGCTTTGTAGTTTGCTTTATATTGCGCTGTATCAACTTTTTTTGTGTCAGCTTTTACAGGCTGCTTTTTTGGAGCCGCTGGTTTATCGGTTGCTTCATTATAGCTAAATAGCCCCATAATGAACTCAATCTCTTCACGTTGTAACCCAGATCGCATGATGCCCTCCAAAGAATAATTTGCCTTTTGTATTACAAATATTACGTCCTGTAATCTGAATTATCGGTGAATACCCAGTCATTAAACTGTAATCATATGTAACGCAAATATGCTTATTTAATAGGCAGCTCCACAGTAAACACAACACCTGTGCCATCATCTAAATTTTCTGCCAATACTTTACCGTGATGGTAATCGCAAATAAGCCTTACAATATAAAGACCTAAACCCAAGTGGGGCTGCTGCTGATGTTGCTGACTTCTCACCGAGACCATTGAGTCGAAAATGTGTTCAACTAAACCGTCAGGGAGCAAAGGCCCTTGGTTGCTGACTTTTAATAATGCATGGTGCTCTTGCTTGGTTAAGCTGACTGAAATTGTGCTTTGCGGGGTTTTAAACTCAAGTGCATTGTTGATGAGCTTATCGAGTAATTGCGCAATAAATTCTGGTGCGCCACTAACATTTAACGGCTCCTTACAAAGCGACAAGGTAAATAGGCTTTCACCATAGGTTATTTGATAGCCCTGCATGCAGCCGGTGATCACCTTGGTCAGGTCAAACTCTTCTGCCTCGGCATTTTGAATACTTTGTTCAAGGCGCGTTGCTTCACTCATGGTGGTAATAATTTTACCTAACCGCTCAACCCCTTCACTGGCACGGTCGAGGTATTTTTGACTCAGTTCAGATTGCGGCTGCATTTGTAAGTTTTCAAGTGATGAGCGCACAACAGCCACGGGCGTACGCAGTTCATGGGAGAGTCGTGATGACATATTTTCTAGGTAATCAGTATAACCACTTAAACGGCTAACAATGTTGGCAAAGCTGCGAGAAAGGTCGCCAATTTCGTCATTCGAATCGGCATAAGTAATCTTGCCAGTGATCCGCCCTTGAGCATCAATAGCTTGCTCGGCATTATCACGTAAGCGGCGAATACGGCTGGAAATTCTTGAAGCAAAAAAGAACAGTGTCACAGTACCAACAAGCATCACCGCTAAAATCACATTAAAGAGCTTTTCTAAGGATTTATTACGCAGAGTGCGCACGCCGTTGGTGGTTTCTTCTGCGATTACTGCACCAATGACTTTGTCTTGGATCCAAATAGGGTAGGCCGCCGATAAAATAACGGCTTTGTTATCTGGGGTTAAGCGCCATGATGATGCGGGTTTACCATTTAAAGCACTGGCTATGTGAGTACCTTGCATCGCTGCGACATCATGCAAGGTATCAATAAACTCATTTTCTGGGCGAGTTAAAATTTTATAGTAAAGTGGGTGTAAGTAATCTTGCTCAAAGCGTTGCCACCAGGTTGTTGCAGGCTCCTCTTTTAGGCCGTCTGCCCAAACGCCATCGGCATGATGAATTGAGCCTGATTGCGCAAGTACGCGATGATGGTTATCGACGACCCAAATTCGGCTGCCACTGTGGCCCATGCCTTTCAAAATACGGTTAATTTCTGGTGAAGGCACTAAAACAGAGCCGATATCATTGGGGTTTTGTAGGTTTGAGGTCGACATAAGCTGAGGCTCAACCTTGTCTTCATCCCAATCTTCAATCGCAAAACCAAGCTTATTACCTAGCATCGAAAGCGGGAAACGCAGCTCTATGTTGTAACCTGTGTCGGTGCTTTTAAAATAGCCTTGGATTTTAGTGACAGGCTCCTGTGTTGTGGCATCAAAGGCATTAACCCAACCATCTTGACGGGCGGCCACCACATAACTTTTAAATTCACCTTCAGGTGTTTTTAACATGATCTGTAAGTGATCATTACGGGTAAAGCTAAGCACATTTTTAGCACGATACACCAGGGAGCTGTCAGTGACTTTAAAAGCCGCATAAAGGTAGTTTTCGTATTTGCCTACCATGTGATCAAAACTTAGATCACTTTCTTGATGCTCATTGCTTAGCCCTTGTAAGTAGCGCTTGTCATAATGCCAAAATAAGCTTTGATAAGGCTGCCATTCCGACAATTTACCATCAAGTTGAATCGGGTTATTTAGATTATAGGCATATAAATCTCGGCCTTTTACAACTTGATCTAAAAAGTTGGTTTGCGAGTCAAACAAAGCGGGGCGCTCATGTAATGCGGTTGCGAGTGCGCGGGTGGTGCCCACTAAGGTTTTTTCTTGCCCTTGTCTTAAGAACTTTTCCATTTCCCAAACATATTCATAGCCAAGCCAAGGCAATAAAAATAAAAAGCAGGATAAGAAAATAAACTTTGTTCTAAGCCCCAAACGCAGCATTAAGCTTGCTCCCAGCGATAACCCATACCGTAAACGGTATCAATGCAGTCAAATGCATCATCTAAAGCAATAAACTTTTTACGAATACGTTTTACGTGTGAGGTAATAGTGCTGTCATCAACATAAATCTTCGCATCACTCATTAATTCGTTGCGGCTTTTAACATGGCCTGGACGCTGTGCAAGTGAATGTACCATCCAAAATTCTGTCACAGTTAAATCAACCAGTTGCTCTTGCCAAAAAACCTGCATGCGCTGGGTATCTAACTTTAACGGGCCGCGATGCAAAAGAGCGGTTTGATCGGCGGGTTGGTCGAAGGCATCAAGGCGTCTAAACAATGCGCCAATTCGAGCAGCAAGGTGCGCCATACTGATGTCTTTAGTTAAGTAATCGTCTGCTCCCATGCGCAGGCCACATACGGTATCAATTTCGCTATCACGGGCGGTTAAAAATATAATCGGTAAGGTTTTAGAAAGACTGCGTAATGTTTGGCAAAGTAAAAAACCACCATCCACTTCATGGCCAAGGCCAATATCAACAATGGCTAAATCAGGTAAAGATTGACTAAATGCCAGTTCAGCACTGGATCTGTCAGCAAAGCCTACAACCTGATAGCCCTGAGCGCTGAGCATTTCAGTGTAGTTTTCTCGGATTGCTGTTTCATCTTCAACGATTGCTATTTTCTTCATTGTTAATACTTACTTAAATTCTTTCTATAGTGAACTATACCTAATTTTTTGCCTTGCGTACTGGCAAAAACGCGATTGCCATTTTTCTGCCACAATTGCTCAGCAGTTTGCCTTTTTTGATCCCCTTTATTGCCATTTCGACTTGTTTTAATAGCTCCATACCAAGTTTGCAACACCAACCAATGTTGCCAAGCAATTAAGTAGAAAAAGGATTAAACCATGAAAAAATTAATTATTGCCGCTGTTATCACATCTGCTGTATCTGTAGCCCCTTTTGCAGATGCTGCGAGTCAAAGTAAACAAGAAACACCAAAAGAAACAGCCATTGGCTTAGGTGCTGGCGCAGTTGTTGGCGGCATAGTCGGCGGCCCAGTGGGAGCATTTATTGGCGCGTTTGCTGGTGGCTTAATTGGCGAAAAAGAAGCGGCAGACAACACCATTGATGAACAAGCTCACGCATTAGTTGTAATGAAGGAGCAAACCGCTGATTACCAACAAGTGATTGCCGATAACGCAGCACTAAGTGAGCAGCTTGAATTATTAGCTGACGAAAAAGAGCAGTTACTACAAGCCCAATTAAACACCTTACTGGCGATGACGGTACAGTTTAAAACCGGCTCTAGCGAAATTGCCCCACACTTTGCTAATCAACTCGACAAAGTCGCGCAGTTATTGATTGCCCAGCCAAATTTGGCTATCGACTTAAATGGCTTTGCAGATCAGCGTGGTGATGAATTGGCTAATTTAATGCTCTCAAAACAGCGTGTAAATGCAGTGCAAAGCTACTTAATTAAACTAGGTGTGCCTCATACGCGCTTAACCGCAACCGCCTTTGGTGAGCAGCAAAGTGTTGCCGATTCAAATAACTACGAAGACAACGTGTTTGACCGCCGCGTAACCTTAACGACACGCCCTGTGTCACAAAGCAGCTTACGTACAGCACAAAGTAATCACTAATTCATCGGTCGATGGAGTGACATATTATGTTGAGTAACCGTACCAAAAGGCTCCTTTTTGGGAGCCTTTTTATCCTCTTATTAGGTTATGCAGTTAACCCTGCATTTGCAGCCAATGCCAGTGTCGAACTGCGTTTTTATGATGATTCAAATAGCCAAGTGTCGTCGGGCTTATTAGTGAAAAACGATGTCACTATGACGCTCACTGGGCTTATTAATCATGTTGTTGTTAAACAACGTTATCAAAACCCGCACCCGTTTGCGGTTAATGCCCGTTATGTGTTTCCGTTACCTGATGAAAGTGCAGTTCATGCCATGCAAATGCAAATTGGTGAGCGCATTATCACCGGTAACATTGCCCTTAAACAGCAGGCTGAACAGCAATTTGAACAAGCTCAAAAGCTGGGTAAACGCGCCGCTTTAGTTCGTCAGCAACGTGCGAATATTTTCTCTACTGATGTGGCAAACCTTGGAGCAGGGGAAGAGATTGAAATTACCTTGCAATACCAAGAGATAATCGGTTTTCGAGATGGTGTGTTTTCACTGCGCTTTCCTACCACTATTACGCCGCGCTACGAACCTTTAACGGCAGAACTACAGCAAAAAGCGAATCTAGAAACAAAAGACACAGAACAACAGAACGACGCAACAGCTAACACAGCGCAAGTGGCATCAGCGTGGCTGAAACCTGTTTTTCATCGCGCACAAAGCCAAGAGTCTGATGCGAGCCTAAACCTTGCAATTGCGATGGATATTGGCCTTGAACTCAGTGATATCAGCGCTAATTTAGCGGGTATGCAAATCGATAATCCAGGTTTTGGTCGGTACCAGTTATCACTTAATCGTGATGTTCCAATGGATAGAGACTTTGAGCTGACATTTAAACCCCTTGATAAAGCCCACTCTCAGGCTGCATTTTTTACCGAAACAGTAGCAGGGCAAGAATATGGTTTACTGATGTTAGTACCGCCAAGCGATCACTTTACCTCGCAAGCTCGTCTTCCTCGCGAAATGGTGTTTGTTGTTGATACCTCCGGCTCAATGCATGGTCAATCTATGGAGCAGGCTAAACAAGCCTTGTTTTATGCCCTTTCGTTATTGGATGAAAATGATAGTTTTAACATCATCGGCTTTGATAACGAAGTGTCAGTGTTAAGTGACACGCCAATGATTGCCAATGACTTTAACATTCGCCGTGCAGAGCGCTTTATTTATGGCTTACAAGCTGATGGCGGCACCGAAATAGCAAAAGCACTGACTCAGGTACTTGATGGTAAACAGCATGATGGCTTTGTACGCCAAGTGGTGTTTTTAACCGATGGCAGTGTGGGTAACGAAACGCAGCTATTTAAACAAATTCAAACAGATTTAGGTGACAGCCGACTCTTTACCGTCGGTATTGGTAGCGCGCCTAATAGCTTTTTTATGACCAGAGCTGCTGATATTGGTCGTGGTACATTTACTTTTATAAGTAGCACCAGCCAAGTACAGCCAAAAATGCAACTACTTTTTGATAAGCTGGCGCATCCAGCTGTTACTGAGCTTGCTCTTGAAGGCGACAAAGCAGCCCTTGAGTATTGGCCATCGCCATTACCTGACTTGTATTTTTCAGAGCCGGTTTTGGTTGCCGTGAAGCTTGATGGCAGTCAGCACTTAACATTAAAGGGGCAGACAAACACAGGGCCAATGACGATTAATTTAGCAACTGCCAATGCTGCACACGGCGAAGGTATCGCTAGACTCTGGGCCAGACAAAAAATTAAGTCATTACTGCTTTATAACGAAAAACAGGCGGTACGCGCAGAAGTCGAAGCATTAGCACTTCAGCATCATTTACTTAGCCCTTTTACGGCCTTTATTGCAGTTGATAACTACGCGGGGAATGAGATTGCAGAGCGTTCAATGCAAGTACGAAATAAACTTCCTAATGGCATGACGCTACCGCAAACCGACGGACAAAGTCGAGTGTTTATGCTACTTGGGTTGTTGCTGCTTACATTCTCATGGTTATGGCAATGGCGACGCTAAAAAAAGCGCTGCCATTATGCAGCGCCTTACTTGGTATCGCACTATTTGTTAATGGTGGATATATGCAGGCGAAAGCGTGGCTGGCACAGGCATTGATTGAATCTGCTTGGCAGCAAGCTTTGCAAAGTCCTAATCAGCAAGTAAGGCCTTGGTTTTACGCCGATGGTTATGTCACTGCACACATAAATTGGCCAAGCCAGCAGCAAGAGTTGACTGTGCTTGCTGGTGCATCGGGGCGAAACCTCGCGTTTGCCCCCGGGCATTTTTTGCCAAGCGGTGAACTTGGCAGCTCAAAAGGGGTGTTAATAGCTGGCCATAACGACACCCACTTTGCATTTCTAAAACATGTCGCAGTGGGTGAGCAGTTCAGTATGCAGTTGCAAAGTGGCCAGATTGAGCACTATCAAGTTCGTAGCATTGATGTTATTCATCAAAGCGAACAGGGCTTTTTAGCACAATCAGGCCTTTATTTATTAACCTGTTACCCTTTTGACTCGTTAGCTTCCGGGACTGAGTTTAGGCTATTGGTGTCGGCTGATAAATTATCGTCGTCTACGTCAACTTTCAGCTCTTGATGACGTTGACTAACAATAACACCGGCGAATACCACTGCGATACTCACCCATTGCCAAAGTGTGAGTACTTCGCCAAGTAGAATGGCTGACAAAATTAACGCAAAAATTGGAATGAGGTTTGAGTAAGCAGCTGCGGTTAATACCGACACCTTACTGATGGCGTAGTTGTACATGCCATAGCCGCCTAGAGTGACACATGAGCCTAAATATAAAATGCTCAATAGGGCACTTAAATCGTGCTGATTTTCGCTGGGTAGTTCGATGAAAAATAAAAAAGGCGCAAAGAACAAACTACCACTAAACCCTTGAATTGCAATTAAAGTAAGTGGTGAATAGCGGGTCACTAAGTGCTTTACACTGACGGTATAAAAGGCGGCGCACACCATCGCCATCAATTCTAAAAAGTTACCGAGCAGTGGGTTAGGGGCTTGCTCTGTGCTTGGTGATAATAGCGTTAATAAAATACTGCCACCAATACACAAGGTAAAACCAACGACGATGGCTTTACTGATGTACTCTTTTAATATTAAGAACGCCAAAATAGCGACGATAATTGGTAAACAAGAAACAATTACCCCAGCTTGCGATGCCGAAGTGTATTCAAGGGCATGCCCTTCAAATAAATAATAAAAGCAAGGCTCAGCCAGCGACATACCAATTAAGTACTTCCAGTCACCTGGTTTAAACTCAAAACGGATTATATAGCGCCATAAACATAAGCTAATCAATAATGTGGTTAGCATTCTTAAAAAAATCACTAACACAGGGTCATAAACATTGATTGCATGCTTTAAAGCAATGTAAGAGCTACCCCATAAAAAGGTCGCGATAATTAAGCATAAACTGGCTGGCATAGGCGTCGCTATTGAGTAAAAAAACGAGAGCGCGATCCTAGCATGAATTTTTTTAACTTGTTCAAAAACTGTTAGCTGGTATATATAAATTCTCTATTTTAATTACAGAATATAAGAATCAAATGCAAAGGCCACACGTCGTTGTTGTAAAGCTGGGCACAAGCGTGCTGACAGGCGGTACCGACAAATTAGATAAAGCACACATGGTTGAACTTGTTCGCCAATGTTGTGAATTAAAAAAACAGGGTTATCAGGTTGTTTTAGTATCAAGCGGCGCGGTTGCTGCAGGTCGCGAGCAACTCATTACCCCCTGTGGTCGTTCTTTGATTGAAAAACAAATGCTTGCCGCAATCGGCCAAGGACAGCTTATTCATATTTGGCAGAGTCTGTTTGCTTTGTATGGTGTGAATGTTGGACAAATGCTACTGACCCGCGCCGATGTAGAAGACCGTGAACGTTACTTAAATGCCCGCGATACCTTAAATGCACTACTTGCGCACAATGTGGTGCCAATTATTAACGAGAACGACGCCGTGGCAACCGCCGAAATTAAAGTAGGTGATAACGATAACTTATCTGCTTTAGTCGCGATATTAGCGAATGCAGAAAAGCTGTTACTGTTAACTGACCAAGAAGGCCTATTTACAGGCGATCCTCGCTCTGATGCCAATGCGACACTTATCAACGAAGTTGAGCATATTAATGATGAGCTAAGAGAGCTCGCTGGTGGCAGTGGCACTACCCTAGGTACCGGTGGTATGGCAACCAAACTGCAAGCAGCCGATATTGCACGTCGCGCTGGTGTTGAGGTCATTATTGCCAAAGGGGCAGGTAAAAATGTGATTTTAAATTGCATGGCCGACAAGCTCCCTGGTACACGCTTTTTAAAACTCACCGCACCAAAAGATGGCCGCAAAAAATGGTTACTTGCAGGACCTAAAAGCACGGGGCAATTAGTGATTGATGATGGCGCAAGCCTTGCACTTAAAGAGCGTGGTGCAAGCTTACTGGCAAAAGGCGTAAAAACTGTGCGAGGGCAATTTGAACGCGGTGATGTGATTGAAGTGGTGACGTGCCAAGGGCAATGTATAGCCAAAGGCCTTGTTAATTTTAACCATCAAGAAATTGATCAAATTAAGGGCTGTCATTCGTCGCAAATTACCCAGTTGCTTGCATTTGCACCAAGCAGTGAAGTAATCCATCGAGATGATATGATTTTGTTATAGTTTTTTAGTAATTCTGATAAAGTTAACTAAACTAAAGTAATAAGCAGTTTTGGGGACTTTTAGATGGCGGCTAACGCTTGCGGACATGACTGGGTTGTAGAAATTACCCAACAAGAAGAAGAGCCTGAGCTCGATCAGGCGCTTATCAATGCCGTGAGTGAATTAGATGAATTCTCTCGTTTCGCTATTTATATCAATAAATTTTTCAAACCAGGCCTGCCTGCAAGGCTGCTAAATAAAGATTCAGTTATCGAAGAGCTCAGTGAACACGAAGTCAATGAGCTCATCGAAAAAGTCAGCCGCAATAAAATTCGCATCAGTCGCAACTACGGCTTTATTTCTACTTATGTGCCCATTTATTACATGGGGAATGTGGTTGGTGTACTGGTCATTGAGTCTGAAAAAGAGCTTTCAGAGCGCTGTAGCATGCTCGCCATCTACATGCTAAATATCTACGCGAATCAACTGTCGTTACTTTATAAGTCGCAACTTGACCCTTTAACTGAGCTTTTAAACAGGCAAACCTTCGATAAAAAAGTGATTGAAATTGCAGCCGATGCCGCTGTAGGCCATGAAAGCCATGACTCAAAGCAACGTCATTGGTATTTGGCGATGGTCGATATTGATCATTTTAAAAGCGTAAATGACAACTATGGCCACGTTATTGGCGATGAAGTGATCTTGTTAGTAGCACAGTTATTAAAAAATAATTTTCGAATAGAAGATTACGTTTTTCGCTACGGCGGCGAAGAGTTTGCTGTGTTATTTCAAGCAAGTGACGAGCTCGATGCACGTAATGCCCTTAATCGCTTTCGTGGCTGTGTGGCAGAATACCCTTTTCCTCAAGTCGGTAACTTAACTGTGAGTAGTGGTTTTATGCCAATTTACGAGTTTGAAATGGTTGCCAGCCTAGTCCAAAAAGCCGATCAGGCCTTGTACCATTCTAAAAACAGTGGTCGTAATTGCGTGACTGCCTATTCCGAGTTAGATATTCAACAAAGCCAACCTCAAGATGATTCAATAGAGCTGTTTTAAGGTGTTGCAGCGCGCTTAGCTGTGTTAAAATTGCCCACTATTTTTAGAGCCACATGAGAAGGTAAGATGAAGTTTGTTCGTTGGTTGTTAGGCCGCATCATTTTGTTTTTTGATTTTGTATTCACACCACGCAGTAAAAAGCGTCCGGCAGCAGAGCAAGCAGCGCTTGACTCAGTGACGTCACAATTTAAGCTTTATCAATTTAAAGCCTGTCCATTTTGCGTGAAGGTACGTCGTGCTATTAAACGCCAAGGTCTATCAGTTGAAACCCGTGACGCTAAAGGTAACGAGCAATTTCGCCAAGAGCTATTAGAGCAGGGCGGCAAAGTGAAAGTGCCTTGTTTACGTATTGAAGAAAACGGCCAAGTAACTTGGTTGTATGAATCAAACGATATCATTGCTTATTTAGATAAAGTCGCTGCATAAAGCGGCTTTTCACTTCGATTATAGCCCGTGCTGTGCTAGCATTTGGGCAAATTTTTAATTGTCTTTTGAGAGATATAACCATGACAATTCGCACCCGTGTTGCTCCGTCACCGACTGGTGACCCGCACCTAGGTACTGCATACATCGCATTATTTAACTACTGTTTTGCTAAGCAGCAAGGCGGTGAGTTTGTGTTACGTATTGAAGATACAGACCAAGTTCGTAGTACGCCAGAATCAGAGCAAGCTATTATGGATAGCTTACAATGGTTAGGCTTAAACTGGGATCACGGTCCAGATGTAGGCGGTGAGTTTGGTCCATACCGTCAATCTGAGCGTAGCGATTTATATAAGAAATTTGCGCATCAGTTAGTTGAACAGGGTAAAGCTTTTTACTGTTTTGCTACGAGCGAAGAACTAGACCAAATGCGTGAAGAGCAAATGGCCGAAGGCCTACGCCCTAAATACGATGGTCGTGGTTTAAATCTTTCTGAAGATGAAATTAAAGCAAATCTTGAAGCAGGTAAGCCTTACGTAATCCGTATGAAGATCCCAAGCGAAGGCACGTTCAAGTTTAACGATTATCTACGTGGCGAAATTGAGATCCCATGGGAAAATGTAGACATGCAAGTGCTACTTAAAGCTGACGGTTTCCCAACTTACTTCCTTGCCAACGTTGTTGATGACCATCACATGCAAATTAGCCACATTTTCCGTGGTGAAGAGTGGATCAATTCAGCGCCTAAGCTATTAAAGTTATACGAAGACTTCGGTTGGGAAGCGCCAGTACTAGGTCACTTACCGTTACTTCGTAACCCAGATAAGTCAAAATTATCGAAGCGTAAAAACCCAACTTCAATCAACTACTACAAAGAAATGGGTTACCTACCAGAGGCACTATTAAACTATTTAGGCCGTATGGGTTGGTCAATGCCTGATGAGCGTGAAAAGTTCACGTTAGCAGAGATGATTGAACACTTTGATATGAAACGTGTGTCGCTTGGTGGCCCTATTTTCGACATCGATAAGCTTAGCTGGTTAAACGGTATGTGGATCCGTGAAAACTTATCTGATGCTGAACTAATGCAACGTTTTGTTGATTGGAAGTTTAATACTGAGCTATTCGCTAAAGTATTACCAGAAGCAAAAACGCGTATTAATACGCTTTCTGATATGGTTGACCTTGCCGGTCACTTTGTCGGTGGTATTCCAAGCTATGATCCTGCGCTATTAACAGCAGGTAAAGCTGATGAAGATGTAATCCGTCAAGCATTACAGTTCTTCATCTGGCAATTAGAAGGTTTACGCAGTTGGGAAAAGCCAGCGATTTTTGCTATCGCAAAAGAAGTGGCGACTTTCCATGAATTGAAGATTAAAGACTTCCTTGAGCCAATTTTTGTGGCTATCACAGGTAAGACATCTTCAACTTCAGTACTGGATGCGATGGAAATTTTAGGTTCTGACTTATCACGTGCTCGTTTACGTGTTGCACTAGCACACCTTGGTGTGTCTAAAAAGCAAGCGAAAAAAATTGAGCGTGCATACCGCGATTATCCACAAGCATAATCGTGATAAAACTTCCAAAAACCGAGCTCTATGCTCGGTTTTTTGTTTTTAGCTGTAGCTGTTAAAAGTGCCTGCTTAGTAATAAATAAAGCGAAATAGTCCTCAGTAACTATATGTCTTACCTTTAGTCACTGGTAAAGTCTTTACAGCTTTCAATCCAGTAGCCATTGCCACCTCTATTTACTACTTCAAGTTTTAGTTGCTCAATAGCAATACTATTTATCTCAGTCGGGCTGTAGCCACCAGATTGCACTGAGCGTTCACCAAGACAACTAAATCCTTCAACATCAGCTAAGTATTAAGCGCCACTTTTCTTTTATATTCAGTAATATTGTAAGAAAAAACGAAATATTGATGCTTCTGTAGTAACTTTAATGTTAACAGTGTGTACAAAACGCTACACGAATGTACGACATTTTTAAAACCTCTTGTGGTTATATTGTAGTCGCAAGCAGTGAAATGGATTTTCACGTAGCTTGAATAATTACTCTAACTAACTATCCAGGGGATACTTTATGCAAGTGAAAACACTCTCGATTGCTGTTGCCGCAGCTCTCTATAGTGCCAGTGCTGCTCATGCAGTGGGTGTAGATAACAACCAAGTTAAACACCAATTAAAAGCACCGAATATCACATTTGAAGAAGTAAAAGCGTTTAGCAAAGAGTTTAACCAAGGTGACTCTAGCAACATGCTACAAAACGATGGTCTAAATGTTCAGCTAAATAGCAAAGCAAATAAATTTGCTGAAGAAGGCATTGATGGCGAGCATGTTTATATTATTCGTTTACGTGATAACTCAGTGGCACTTGAAGCCCGCGATTTAACCTCGCCATTATCACAATCACTTCAAGCACAAGGCGTTTCAAAAGTATTTGAAAAAGGTCAAGCAGCGGTCTCTGCCGTAACTGATTATCAAAATAAACTACTTTCAAAACAACGTACTGTAATGCAAAACGTGACAGCGGTGACTGGTCGTACTGAGATGCGTCGTCAATTCACTAAAGCATTAAATGGTTTCTCTGTAAAAATGACTGAGCAAGAAGCGATGCGCGTTGCAGAGCTTGGTGCAGTTGTTTCTGTGATGCGTTCGAAAAACTATGATCTTCTTTCTGATGAAGGTCCTAAGCATATCGGTGCGGATCAAATTTGGGATGGCTCAAGCGTTCCAAGTGGCATCAAAGGTAAAGGTGAAGGCCAAATCGTTGGTATTATCGATACCGGTATTAACTCAGATCACCCTTCATTTGCAGCTGTAGGTGGTGATGGTTACGAGCATGAAAACCCGTTTGGTCCAGGTGTTTATGTAGGTGACTGTGTTGAAGAGCCTGA
Organism: Pseudoalteromonas sp. P80D2; assembly: GCF_036680945.1. NCBI lineage: Bacteria > Pseudomonadati > Pseudomonadota > Gammaproteobacteria > Alteromonadales > Pseudoalteromonadaceae > Pseudoalteromonas > Pseudoalteromonas sp. P80D2. Next base: position 111,936 of record NZ_JAZDAR010000026.1, on the reverse strand, counting down.
AGAAATCCAATGTAACAATAAATTAATCGGTGTGCGTTCTTATGATGTGATCACGGATGCGTTTGATGCCATGATCCCAGGCTGGCCTGCAATTGGTGAAGATTACCAAGGTCACGGATCACATGTAGCTTCAACAGCAGCTGGTAACGTGGTTAAAGATGTACCGTTTATGCTTCCGAGCTTTGGTGAAAACACCGATGGTAATATCTTAAAAGAAGGTTTATTCCCTGAAATCTCAGGTGTTGCACCGCACGCAAATATCATTGCTTATCAAGTATGTTACCCATCAAGTGACGAATACGCAGGCTGTCCTGGCGAAGCACTCGTAGCGGGTATTGAAGATGCTATTTCTGATGGTGTTGATGTAATCAACTTCTCAATTGGTGGAGCCGATTCAAATGTGTGGGCCGATCCAGTACAACTTGCATTCTTAGCAGCGCGTGAAGCGGGCATTAACGTTGCCGCGGCAGCAGGTAACAGTGGTCAAGCATGTGGCGCGGCTGAGTGTTTTGGTTATTTAGATAATTCATCACCTTGGCTTGCACAAGTTGCAGCAACAACGCATGGTCGCACTGTGGCTGTTGAAACGGCCGTTGAATTTGCTGGCTTTGCAGATGAAACTCTGGGTTCAGAAGTACCTAGCTGGTCAGAAACAGGCCTTGTTGGTGGTTCAATTAATAGCGAAGAAATTACCGGTGTTGTTGTTTGGGCTAAAGATTACGAAGACGTCAATGGCTTTAAAGATTACAACGGTTACTGTACAGCAGATTACCCAGAAAATACCTTCAACTTCTACAAAGATGGTACTGAAATCGCGGGCGCGGCTGATGGTAGCACCAATGTTATTGTTATCTGTCAACGTCACGATCCAAATGATTCAGCAGCCAATGCGCGTACTGCAAAAGTTGATCACGTAAAAGCTGGTGGTGCAGATGGTTTCATCATGTTTAACCGCAACAGAGACCAAGGTACTGTAGCAGAAGGTTATTCATTACCAGGTGTTCACTTTACCTATGACCAATGGAATGGCGTTTATCCAGAAGATGGCTTAGAAGATTGGGTAGATAGCTACTCAGAACTTGGTCACATGATCACTATTAAGCCAACAGTGATTGAACGTCGTGTTGATGCTGAAGATGCTGATTGGTTAGCGACATTCTCATCACGAGGCCCGTCTTATTCTAATGTTGAAGTACTTGCTCCAACGCTTGCAGCTCCAGGTGTTGATATTTACGCGGCTTACTCTGATGAGCATCCGTTTGTGACTCCGCATGGTCAAGATTACGCTGCAATTAGCGGCACATCGATGGCATCACCGCATGTTGCAGGTTCTATGGCGTTACTACGTCAAATTCACCCTGAGTGGACCGCAGCTGAAATTCAATCTGCATTATCAATGACTGCTGAAAACGTGGTTAAATATCACCGTTTAAACAGCGAAAGTGATGTTGTAGCTGATGCGAAAATCTATCGCTCTGGCGCAGGTCGTATCAATGTTGCTCTTGCTGCTAAAGCGGGTTTTGTAATGGATGAAACAGCTGATAACTTCTTAGCTGCTGATCCATACAATGGTGGTACGCCACATAAACTTAACTTACCAAACCTTGTTAATTTCTCATGTGCACCTGAATGTCAGTGGGTTCGTACCATTAAAGCAACAGAAGATGGTACTTGGACTGTAAGCCACGAAGATGTTGAAAACTGGGCATTTGATGTAAACACACAAACAGCACAAAATGGTGTGAACATCGATATCTTCCCGAAAACTTTCACACTGAAAAAAGGTGAAACACAAACAATCATTGTTAAAGCATCAATCATGGATACTCAAGATTGGTTCAGTAACTCTGAAGTTGAGTTGCATACAAACCTTGTTTTCCAAGCTGAAGAAGCAGATATCCCTGATGCGCATTGGCCTGTGGCGTTTAAATATGATCGTGGTAACTTACCATCATCATTAGAGACGATAGCTCATTCAAATGAAGGGACTTATGTTGCTAAAGGTATTGTATTACCTAGCGTTGAAGCACCTGTAGCTCGTGCATATGAGCCAGTTAAAGCAGATATCACTACGGTAACTTTACCAAAAGACGATGACCGTACTTTCCCTTGGGCTATGAATCGCACTGATGATGTAGATGCGGCAGATATTTTAGATGAAGCAACATTTACTAAGTTTGTTACTGTGCCAGCTAATTCTAAACGTTTTATTGCTGAAACAGTCGGTGTTGAGTCAGAACTTGAAGGCACCTTGAACGTAGGTAACCCTATTTTATACGTAGGTAAAGACTACAACGGTGATGGTATTGTTCAGCCACAAGATGAAATTTTATGTGTATCTAACCATAAGATTTATAAAAACTTCTGTAATATAAACAACCCTGAAGAAGGTGAGTATTGGGTTGTAGCTTATAATACGAATCAATCGTCTGTTGATGCAGTTGAAGAAACCTTTGAGCTTGCTACAGCGGTTGTGTCAGACCAAGTTGCATCAGGTATGACTGCAAGTCTGCCAGGAAGTGATGGTCAAAATACTGTTGAAATGACAGTCGACTGGGACATGGACCTTGATGCCGATAGCGTGTACTACTCATTATTAGATGTAGGTACATCGGCTGTGAACCATGGCAACCTAGGTTCTATTCCATTTAAGCTTAACCGTGGCAATGATGTTGCACACCTTGATGCGCCATACACAGGTGCAAAAGTGGGTGATATGGTGCCATACACATTTGAAGTGTTAGCGAATAATTCAGGTGTAGACCGTGAGTTCTCACTAGAGCTTGATATCCCTGCAGGTTTGGATATCAAAGCAGAAAATGTCATGGTTTCAACAGCATCAGAAATCAACGTTGAAATTGCTGACGGTAAAGTGATTGTAACAGGCACACAAGCGGATACTCGTGATGTTGAACCTGATTATATCGTGACAGATAACATCACTGATGAAATGTGTCGTACGCCTGATTTTGGTAACTCTAACCCAGGTGGTTATGTCGATTTATCAGAGTTTGGTATCACGCCAATTCTATCTGGTTTCGATGAGAACAACCTTTATAACTCTCGCAGTGGTTATTCATTACCAATCGCAAGCTTCTATAATGGCGCATATGACACATTTAGCCTTTATAACAATGCTGAAAATACTAATATCCAAAACTCGATTATTCAAATTCGTGGTATGGGTACAGTAAATACTAATGGTAGCCGTTACTTCTACCCAGTACATAACCCGTTCCCTTATAACTCATTCCCATATGAGAACATGGGTCCATTATGGCGTGGCTGGGAGTTCACTGATAATGGCTTATTACGCTCTGTAATGTCAGTTGGCTTATCGTCTAACGAAGGTATTTCACTAGCAAGTACAACAACTGGCTGGGGTATTATTGAGTGGGATAACGCATCAGACTACGATGATCCAGTGTATGACCGCACAACAGGTAAATACACTTACACTAAACGTGATAACTCATTTGACTTCCAAGTGTTATTTAATGCAAATACACGCTTCGGTAAAGGTGAGCATGAAATTTACTATGCATACGATAACCTAGACTATGGGTCTACACGTCCTGCCGGTAGTATTGGTCTGCAAGGTTTCCGTGGTGCACAGTATCAATATGGTCCACTTGAAAACTACCGTGGTATTCAAATCGCTTATAACAATCTAGATGAAGTTATCAGCGATGGTTACGTGGTGTGTATGGACTATGTAGGTCCAGAGTCATCACAATTTGAAGTGACTGCTTGGGCTGAAGTTACGCCGTCTGCAGCAGGTCAAACACTTGAAGTTGCAGCTAAAGCAGCAATCTCTGGTCTGAATGACATGACTTCAACAGCAACACTGGCCATTCCTGGCAACATCACAGTGGTAGCGCTTGATGACATGGTAACAACAGAAGAAACACCGATTAGCTTCGAAGTTCATCACATTGATGAAAAGAACTCGAAGAATGAAATCTCGGTAATTTCTGACGACGTAACCTATGAAGTTGATGGCGATACAGTAACGATTACACCAAATGATAACTTCTCTGGTGAGACCGAAGTAACTGTAATGGTATCTGATATTGAATACCCATCAGATGCTGCAAGTACAACCTTTATGTTAACGGTTGAAGCAGTTAACGATGCACCAGTCGTTGCCGTTGAGGCGAGTGCTCAACAAGTGACTGAGGGCAGCGTTATCACCCTAGATGCATCAGCATCACATGATTTAGATAACGATGAGTTAACTTTCTCATGGGAAGGCCCAGGTACAATCGCAAGTCCAACATCAGCAATCACTGAAGTATCAGGTTTAACGGCTGGTGAGCATCAGTTTACTGTAACGGTAAGTGATGGTGTTGAACCGATGGAACTAGGTGTAGCTGTGACGGTAACGGCACAAGAGACAACCGTTGTTCCTGAAGAAAAAGCGAAATCATCAAGTGGTTCACTTGCATGGTTAACAGTTCTATTAGCTGGTTTTGCAGGTGTTCGTCGCCGCGTAAAACGAGGCTAAGTACTCCCTAAGTATGTTATGTGACAAAGGGCCTTCGGGCCCTTTTTTTGGCCTAGAAAATCGTGTTGTATATTTTAATAACCAAAAAGAATAACTAACAACTGAAAACCTATGTAGCAAAATGTACAGGCTATTTTATATTTTTTTCAGTGTGTTAGTTTGAAGATAGGGCGTAAATTAACAGTCTACGCCGCTTTGTTGGTCAAAAAAATTATACAATAAAGCGCGCAAGCGATATGATCGTCCCGGATTAAGTAAAGACTAAAGACTCTTTGGTAGTATTAAGTTGTCATAGTAATTGTTATTTATGACATAAAGGTGAATTGCGTTAATGAAGAAATTGTTTGGCTTAGTATGTTGTTTAACTGCATCCACTGCGTTTGCGCAGGCTGATGTTAAACAACCTCAATTAATTAAAAAGTCGACAATACATGCCAGTATCACTGTGGGTTACGGGGGCATTGAAAACCCGGTACTTGATGCAGACGATGTCACTTCGCCAATTCTGCCAAGCTTTGCTTATTACGGTGATAACTGGTATTTCGATGATTTCTCTGTTGGCTACAGCCTCTATGAAACAGAGAACTTCTACGTTGATTTACTTGGGCGCTTTAATGATGATGGTTTTTTCTTTGAGCTGGATGGGGTAGATAAACTCTATGCCACCGGTGTTGTTCGTTCGAGCTCTGGGCGACCTACATTACCTACCGCATCACCGATTAACCTAACGCCTATAGAGCGTGACCTTTCTTACATGGCGGGGCTGTCATCGGCAGTAAACGTGTATGATAATATCTGGTTAAGTGCTGCGTATGTCCATGATGTAACCAATGTTCATAATGGTTATGAAATCTTGCTAAACGGCTATCAAGTATTTGAACTGTTTTCTGGTACTGCTGGCATTGAGGCGGGTATTAATTATAAAAATGAAGAGCTGATCGATTATTACTACACGGTTAATCCATCAGAAAGCAAAACGCGTTTACTAAGCTACAATTTAGAAAGTGCCACGAACTTCTACTTAAAAGTAAGTTACGAATATCCTATTAGCGACAGTTTCAGCCTTGACTTCAAACTTAAGCACACATGGCTTGATAGTAACTTAGCTAACTCACATATGATCAATAAAAACGGTTATTTCTCAGGTTTTACGGGAATTACTTACCACTTTTAGGCCAACTAATGGTGATCTCTGCACCGCCTGTTTGCGAACTGTTAGCCAAGCTAATTTTACCGCCATGCCAACTGGCAATACGATACACAATATAAAGTCCTAATCCATAACCACTCGCTAGTTTATCTCCTTCACCTTGTTTAAAAGGCTCAATTAACGCATCCGCATTAATTGGTAAGCCAGGTCCATCGTCTGTAATGCTTATACTGTAATAGCCCGCTTGTTCTGTGCTACTTATATGGATAGAGTGTTTTGCGTATTTTGTGGCGTTGATCAGTAAGTTTTGTACCGCGATTGCCATAAAGCTTGCTTCGCAATAGGCTGTGTCTACTTCAAGCGCAGGAATGAATTTGAGTTCTTTGTATAAATCAAATTTAGCAATTTCTGTGTTGATCAGTTTAGCTAAGTTAACTTTCTCCTGATTAAACACACTTTGTTGGTGCTCTAAGCGAGCGAACGATAAGTACTGCTCTAGACGTAATTCAATCTCATCGATATCGCGTTCTATTTGGCTACTTTCTTGAGATTCCAAATCGGCAATCGACAAAGCAAATCGCATACGGGTAAGGGGAGTGCGAATTTCATGAGAAATAATACGCGATAAGTCATTATGTAGCTGAACAAACTTATTGATGCGCTCAGACATATGAGTGAAGGTGCTGGCTAATGGCGCAATAGATGAATTTGGTTTTATATCAAGCTCTATGCGTTGCGGTTTTTTACTAAAGCGATGAGCTGCGCGTTGTAATAAGCTCAAATCGCGAAATACTGGGCGAATGAATAATAAGATCATCGAACCAAGTAAAAAGTAAAAGGCAAAAAAAGCAAGCCAGTCAGTTTTGGCTTGCGAAATCAAAGAAATGGGGCCAACTTTTTGGATGCTGCCGTTATTGCCTTTGAGGTATATATACTGCTGATTGTTTTCGGTGACGCTGATAATGCCATCTTTATCGAATTTAGCTTGTAATGAATCAGGTAAAACAAGCTCGTTTTGGTTAAAGGAGCTGATCCTCGTTTCTTTTTGCTCAGCTATTTGAGCAAGTTCAGCAACACTTATTTGCACACTCGGTATGTGCTCAGAAAAAAACTGATTATAAAGCTGGCCAAAAGCTAAAACTAAGGCAATTAAGCTTACCGTGATAATTAAGTACAGCTTAAAAAATTGTTGCTTCATATTTTTGAAATATCCAAGCTGTATCCTTTACCTCGTACAGACTTGATATCTAGCGTTTCTTTTTGCTCGCTAATGGTTTCTTTAAGCTTTTTACGTAAACGGCTAATTTTTAAATCAATCGCTCGGTCAAGTCCGTCATACTCACGGCCAATAACATGCTTGAATAATACCTCACGAGAAACCGGTTCAGGGGTGTTTTTCGCAAGGTAGGCAATGATCTCAAATTCACTTTCATTGAGATTCAATGCTGTGTTATGAAAATAGATATCGCGTTTTTTACTATCGATACGCAAAATATCAATTTGGTGCGAAAAGTTATCTTGGCCAACAGTGTGGGCGATAATCGTTTTAACTTTGGCGAGTAACAGTTCAGGCTTAATGGGTTTTACAAGGTAGTCGTAAGCACCTAGGTTTAAGCCCTTAATTTGTGATTGCACAGAATCCAGTGCCGTTAGAAAAATAACAGGGCAACTGTACTTTTCTTTCAATTGAGAAATTAGCTCAAAGCCATTGCCATCCGGTAGCATCACATCACAGATGATCAGTGAAGGCATGAAGGTGATTTCACTGCTACGGTACGCCTCGGCAGTATTAAATACATCTATGGTATAGCCATGCTTTAACAAAAACGTTTGTATTAAGCTTGCTAATTTCACATCATCTTCAATTAAAAAAATATGCTGCATTATAAACTCCAGCCAAAGCGCCGTTTTATTCGGTAATCTTTAGCTTCATAGCTTGCTATTGACAGTAGTTGTTGCTTAACAACTTGATTGCTCAATGGATCAATTAATTTCACTGTAAGCGGATGCTCAGTCTTAACCGTTAATTTCTCGATAATTAAACCACCTTGTTTGTAACACTGCGTATACTGAGGACGCTGAGTTATTTCTAAACAAAGTTCTTTAAAGGGAGCAACACGAAAATGAATCTGTATATTAAACTCACAGGCTTTTTGTTTTGCATCTGTCACACACACGGTGGGTGAGACTTTAAAAAAAGGTTGCTCGGGACTGTCATCGCTTAAACAAAGCGACGAAAAGCAAAGACAAAAAAACAGTAATAGCCAACTAAATCGGTTTATCATTTAACCAAGTCTCTGTTTTTTAGAAGTCTTTTCTTCAAAGTAACAATAACCATCGAAAGCTGATGTAACCTGCCCAACTCACTTTGAGTACTCATTTTTTTGCCGTTTATTATAATTATTATTTATGCAGCCTATGAGTGGCGATTACACGATAAAAAAGCGTGTCTATCATACCTCATTTATCGTTATAGCTACAAATAGGTGCTATGCAAAGCCAGTAATTTCAACCTATTGGCGTATTTTCTTTATATTCTAAAGTTAGCTTGTTGTTTTAAAAGGGAAACTGAATTTATATTTAGTTTTAGCTAATAGTTTTTCACTAAATTTAGTTGGGCCTTAGTCTTTACTATTCTGCGTTATTTGTTAATTGTTTCGTACAAATTGATACAATTTAAATTTAGCCTATCAAAACCACTATTTTAGCTCATGCATTTAAACATATGCTGAGCGCGTGATTAATAATTAACAGATTCGACCTCTATTTTCATTTTATCTGGTAGTATAGTCAGGTTATAAGTAGTTTAAGCAGTGAACAATTATGTTAAGTCCTTATTATCAGCAACATGCTGATTACGTTTCTATCTCACGTGAGCAAGGCTGTCGTTTTGCCAAGTTAGTGGCTGATGATTTCAATCCTTTACATGATAAAGATGCCAAAAAGTTTTGTGTGCCGGGCGATTTACTTTTTTCGCTGGTTTTAAACCGCTATGGCATCAGTGAAAAAATGGAATTCACGTTTGCAGGCATGGTTGATGAAAATTCAAAGCTGACTTTCCCTGAAGGGGCTGATGAGTTTGCGATCACCGATGGCGAAAAAGTCATGCTAAAAGTGAAACGAGAAGGGGCTATTAGCCAATGTCCTGAGTTAACAAATAGCTTAATCAAAAACTATGTTGAGTTCTCTGGCACGACTTTCCCGCACGTGATTATTCCATTGATGGGGAAGCAGGATGTGATGATCAACCCAGCCCGCCCAATGGTGATTTACGAATCAATGCTGATTAACCTTGATCGCCTTGATATCAGCGCACCTGAATTACAATTTGCTGAGCCTGATTTTGAGTTTACTGGCAAACGCGGCAAAATCACGCTTCGCTTCAACCTGTTAGAAAATGGCGAAAAAGTAGGGTCGGGTGAAAAACACATGCTTGTGTCTGGCATTCGTGATTATTGCCAAGCAACAGTTGATGACCTAATTAGTTTTTATAATCAACGTAAAGAATCACTTAAACCAGCGTAATCTTTACAATTGCTACAAAGGGCGCTCATTGCGCCTTTTTTGTTGCTGATGTTCCGCGTACAATAGCGCTTTTATAGCCAAATGTACTTCAGACTATGTCAGTAGCGACCTTTTCAGAATTAAATCTTGACCCTGCATTGCTAACAGCCTTGCAAGAAGAGAATTATCACACCCCCACAGCAATTCAAGCGCAAACAATCCCACTTATTTTAGCGGGTGCAGATGTAATGGGCAGTGCACAGACGGGAACGGGCAAAACCGCCGCGTTTGTTTTACCACTACTGCATAATTTGTTATCTGCTGAAGTACTCCCTGATGCCGTTAAAGTCCTAATTTTAACGCCGACCCGTGAGCTCGCTCAGCAAGTATTTGCAAGTGTAGAGCGTTATGCAGCGCATACTGAAATAAAAGCAGCACTGGCTTATGGCGGTGCTAGTATTGGCCCACAAATTAAAGCCATAAAAGGGGCGCAGATTGTAGTGGCAACACCAGGGCGTTTACTTGATCATGTGATCAAAGGCAGTATTAAACTTTCCAGCATTAACGCCTTGGTATTCGATGAAGCTGATCGCATGCTTGATATGGGCTTTATTGACGAAATTAAACGCATCTTGCGCCATGTGCCAAAAGAGCGCCAAACTTTACTTTTTTCAGCCACATTTGACGACAGCATCTTTAAACTCAGTAAGCAGTTATTAAATGATCCTAAATTAGTTGAAGTGAATAAACGCAACTCAGCAGCGGTTGAAGTTGAGCAGCTAGTATATGCGGTTGATGAAGACCGTAAACGCGAGCTGGTATCACACATGATTGGCATGAAAAATTGGCAGCAAGTACTGATATTCACTCGTACTAAACAAACCGCCGATGTGCTTGCTAAAGAAATGTGTAAAGACGGCTTAAAAACCGAATCTATTCATGGCGATAAAAGCCAAGGTGCGCGTGATAAAGCACTGCAAAATTTTAAATCAGGTGCGACAAGAGTACTGGTTGCGACAGATGTTGCTGCCCGAGGTCTTGATATTGCCTCACTCAAGTATGTGATTAACTATGAGTTGCCTTATGTGGCTGAGGACTACGTACACCGTATTGGTCGAACAGGGCGTGCTGGCGAGAAAGGGATGGCGATGTCGCTGGTTAGCATCGATGAGCAGTGGCTATTGGACGAAATAGATATCTTACTCGACACAAGGCTCACGCCGCAGTGGTTACCAGGGTATGAGCCTGATTTAACCAAAGAGCCAAAGCAAGTTCGTAAAAATACGAATAAGGCACGCCGCTCTCGTGATAAAAAACGTATTTTAGGGCAAAAAAGTAGGAGACGTTCCTAAATCTGGCATATATTTATACTATCCTCCGGCTAAAGTTGAGAGTTTAGTATGTTAGAAGAGAATAAATGGACGTTCCGCCGCGCTGATAAACAGTTCTCCTTAGAAAAGTGGCAGAAAACAATTGATCTCATGACCGAGTTGTTTTCTGCTCCCGCAGGCTTCATCGTTCATAAAACAGATGATGTCTATCGTATTATCGTCTCCAGTGAGCAACAAGAAAATCCCTATGATGCCGGGGCTGAATTAAGCGCCGACGATAATATCTTCTGCAAAAAAGTACTGCGTGACATGGCACCGCTTTATGTTGATCACGCCAGTCAAGATAGTCAATGGGATGACAGCCCACTGGTAAAAGATGGTTTTGAGTCTTATCTTGGGGTGCCAATTAGCTGGCCAAGTGGTGATCCGTTTGGCACCTTTTGTGTTATGGATTTTAAACAAACCCATTATCAACAGAGCTTTTTAGAACTAATCGAGCAGCTTCGCGATATGGTTGAAGATGACCTTGCACTGTTAGACAACTTTACGCAGATGCGTGAAATTGCCATGCTCGATTCACTCACTAATATTTATAACCGCCGTGCAATAGATCTGCTTTGCCAACATAAATTAAATATATCGAAACGTCTTGGTTTTGATATTAGTTGTTTATTTATCGATATAAATAGCTTTAAACCACTCAATGATACGTATGGCCATGAAGTGGGCGATCTCGCACTGATTTGTTTAGCTGACACGATGAAAGAATGCCTACGTGAAACCGATATTATCGGCCGCTTAGGGGGTGATGAGTTTATTGCGTTATTGCAAGTTCAGCCCGGTGATTGCGTAGACAGCATCGCTGATAAGCTAAACACCACTTTCCAAGTGAATTTAGAGAAGAGGGGCATTCCTGTCACGAGCTTAAGTATTGGTTCAGGGGTAATAGCTCAGCCAAAAGAAAACTTTGCTGAGCTATTAAAACGAGCAGATGAAGACATGTATGAGAAAAAGCAAGCCTCTAAGGCTGCACGTTAAGCTATTTGCTTCTCAGCTAGGTTTAATTCCATGGTTGCTTTAAGTAAACGATAAAGGTTAATTGACGCATCAATTTCTTCTTTACGATTGGTTAAGCTCTCAATATTTAAACCTAGCGGTACATCTAAATGTGCGCAGCTTTGTAAAATTAAGTCGAGATTCTCACGGCAAATACGCACTGATTCACTCAATGTATTTGCCGAATCTAACATACGGTACTTAGTTGCTTCTGGTACTGAGATACCTAACCATTCCATAAACTCTAAGGTTTTTTCACCACCACAAGGGGTAAACGTTAGAATAATGCGTTTTGGTGTTGTGCCTTGTGCTTTACAGCTACGCGCATAGCTAGTGATCAAATCAATCGTTGCTTGAGCATTGTAAACCGCTTGCGAGATGAAAAACTTACAACCTTGTGCTGTTTTTTCAACTAAACGCTCATGTTCATTGCGTTTGCTGGCATGACGCTCTGCAATAGTAACGCCACCTAAAAATACATCATTGTTCTGTTTTGCCAGCGTTTTATATGCATCAGGTAGGCTTAATTTGATATCGCCATGAGATGATGGACTACCCACTAACACTAAGTTTTTTAGTTCAAAGTCGTTACGTGTTTCGTTTAACCACTCGGTAAACTCTGCTTCTCCACGCTGGGCAACACTTTTATAAGTGATCACATCAAGTTGCGACAAGCTACGTAGTAACTGACTGTATTCACGGGGATCTACCGTTTCTTTAAACGGAAAAGGACGCGGCTTTGCAATACGGCTACTTTCATCTTGAATGTCGTAGATGATTACACCATCGTATTCAATTTCGTGTAAACGACCAAGTAGCTTCTGAGCAATGGTCTCAAGCTGTGCTTTATCAGTACCTGACTTTGGTGGTGTGGTACCAATTAGGTAGACGCCTTGATTGGTGTCTTCAATTTTCTCTTGTAATGATAAAGCCATAATCCTCATTCCAGCTCGTGCTAATGTCTATGACAAATAATATAGCAGCCATTTAGACGTCTAGATAGATTTTTTTCTTGAAAGTTTTTCAATGACTATGAATTTTACTCAAGTTTAAAGCTGAGCGTTTCGCAAAATTGACACACCTGTTTACATAAATTATTGCTCTGACCCTCATATTTTCAGGCGCTTTGATGCATAATCAAGCAGCAATGATTATGAGAAAAATAACTAACAAGGGAACATTATGAAATTTAGATTATTAGCAACCAGTGTTGCTGTAACACTTGCTTTAAGTGGCTGCGCAAGTAACTCACAGTCAACTATGGTTAAAGAAGTCGAAATTGAGCAGCAAGTAAGCCAAGATGATAACCGTGTATTTAGCCAAGATTATCTATTAGAAGAGCTTGAGAATGGCCTTCGCGTGATGGTCGTTAAAACAGATTACCCTGATGTTGTGTCACTGCAAATTCCAGTATCGGTTGGTTCACGTAATGAGGTTGAAGCAGGTAAAACCGGTTTTGCACACTTCTTTGAGCATATGATGTTTAAAGGCTCTGAAAAATTCCCACAAGATGTGTATTCAGATATTTTAAAAAACTCAGGTGTTGATAATCGCGCGTATACGACTAACGATTACACTAACTATCACTTAAACTTCTCAAAAGAGCACTTAGATAAAGTGCTCGAAATTGAAGCTGATATTTTCCAAAACCTGACTTACAGCGAAGAGCAGTTCCGTACTGAAGCGCTGACTGTAAAAGGTGAGTATTTAAAGAATAATGCTAGCCCAATTCGTAAGTTACTTTCTGCGGTTCGTAACGAAGCATTCGAAAAGCATACCTATAAGCACACCACCATGGGCTTTTTCGAAGACATTGAAGCCATGCCTGATCAAATGGCCTATGGTAAAGAGTTTTTCGCTAAATTTTATAAGCCTGAGTATGTATCTTTAGTCATCGTAGGTGATGTTGATCCACAAGAAACCATGGCAATGGTGAAAAAGCATTGGGGTAATTGGAAAAAAGGCGATTACCAAGCAGATATCCCTGTTGAACCAAAGCAACAAGCCGCAAAATATGTACATGAAAAAAATGATGGTTTACCAGGCCACTGGTTGCTTGTGTCATACAAAGGCACTGCATGGGATCCTACTCAAAAAGACCGTGCCGCTCTTGATTTGATCTCACAGCTGTATTTCTCTAACAACTCGGCACTTTATCAAGAGCTTGTTGTTGATAAACAAATTGCCAGCCAAATGTTTACCTATAACCCAGATACTAAAGATCCGGGTTTACTACATGTTTTTGTAAAAGTCGAAAACGAAGCGGACCTTGCGAAAGCCCGTGATGCGATTAACCGTACTTATGCGCAAGCACGTACTGAGTTAGTTGATGCACAAAAGTTAGCGGATTTAAAATCAAACCTAAAATACAGCTTTATTAATGGTCTTGATTCATCGCAGTCAATTGCGTCAACGCTTGCAAGCTACATGCATTTTGAACGCGACCCTGAGGTTATTAACCAACTGTACGCAACTGCTGATAGCATCACGCCAGAAGATATCAAAGCGGTAGCAAACAAATATTTTGTTGATCCGAGCCGTACCACGGTGACAATGTCGGCGCTTGATAAAGTGGCTGGTTTTGAGCAAGAAGTTGATTTAAATGCCTTGGTTGCCAGTATTGAGCAAGCCCCAACAGAGCGTCACTTTAAAGTACTTGATAAAACCAATAGCTCACCACTGGTTGATGTTAACTGGTTATTTAATACCGGCGCAGCGGCTGATCCACATGGTAAAAAAGGTTTAGCAGCACTCACTGCAGCGATGCTAGCGCAAGGTGGCTCAGAAACGATGAGCTACAAAGATATTCAAAAAGCGTTATATCCACTAGCGGGAAGCTTTGGCTATCAAATCGATAAAGAGATGATTTCACTACGCGGCCGTGTACATAAAGACAATGCCGCGCAGTGGTATGCACTTGTTAGCGACCAGTTGTTAAACCCTGGCTTTAGAGAAGATGATTTTAAACGCCTGAAAAAAGAGCTTATTGATAGCATTAAAGCAGGTCTGAAAGCGTCAAATGACGAAGAGTTAGGTAAAGAAGTGCTATATCATCAGCTTTATAAAGGCCATCCGTATGAAAGCTATAACTATGGTGATTTATCAGATCTTGAAGCACTGACACTTGACGATGTAAAAGCGTTTTATGCTAACCAGTTTACTCAATCTAAATTAACAGTGGGTCTAATTGGTGCGATTCCGAGTGATGTTAAATCGACTATGCTAAAAGATTTAACATCGCTTCCGCAAGGTAAAGAAAGCCGCTTAACGATCCCTGATGCGCCAGAACTTAAAGGTCATCATGCAACGATTGTTGAAAAATCAGCGCAATCTACCGCTGTGTCATTTGGTTTCCCAATCGATACAATTCGTAGTAGCGATGACTGGACAGCGCTTTGGTTAGTGCGTTCTTACTTTGGCGAACACCGCAGCTCAAACAGCTTCTTGTATCAGCGTATTCGTCAAACCCGTGGTATGAACTATGGTGACTATGCATACATTGAGTACTTCCCACGCGGTATGTTCCAAACTAAACCTGATGCTAACTTAGGTCGTTCAGAGCAAATTTTCCAAGTGTGGTTACGTCCGCTTCGTTCTAATAACGATGCGCACTTTGCAACGCGTACGGCATTATTTGAACTTGATAAGCTAATTAAAAATGGCATCAGCAAAGAAGATTTTGAAGCGACTCGTAACTTCTTAATTAACTTTGTGCCACAAATGGTTGCAAGCCAAGATCGCCAATTAGGTTATGCGCTTGATAGTGAGTTCTATAACACTGAGAGCTTTGTTGACTATGTGCGCGGCAAGCTTGAAAAGCTAACCCTTGATGATGTTAACCGTGTTATTCGCGATAACCTGCAAACAGAGAATATTCACTATGTGTTTATTACTGGTGACGGCAAAGACATGCAAAAACGTTTAGTTTCAGAGCAAACATCACCTATGGTGTATAATGCTGAAAAACCAGCAGAACTTGTTGCTGAAGACAAAGTGATTGCTGACTATAAACTTGCAATACCAGCGAAAAACATTTCAGTACTTGATGTCGAAAAAGTATTTCAGTAATAACTGGATAAAAAAGCTCTAATCAATGCCCCTAATTAGGGGCATTGTTCTAGGTTTAATGGCTCGATGTTATCAGCAATTACAAGCTGATTTCGGCCAGCTTCTTTTGCTTGATAAAGCGCGTTATCAGCCATTTCAATGAGTAACATGGCATCATCAATGCTACTAGGGTAGATAGTTGCTAAACCAATACTAACCGTTAAGGGATGACCGGCAAGCTCTGGTAGTTGAAGCGTATTTAGCGCTGCCATAAACCGCGTCACGAGTTTTTGTGCTTGATGGCTTTGCGTATTACCGAGTACCAGTACAAATTCTTCACCGCCGTATCTAGCGCACAAGTCACCAGGTCTGCGAGTATAATCTGGTAATAGTTTTGCCACTTCTTTTAAGCAAATATCACCCACCAGATGACCAAAGTTATCGTTAAGAGACTTAAAGTTATCAAGGTCAATCATGGCTAACGACAAGGGGTGTTTTAAACGTGCACAGCGACTCCACTCTTGCTTATAAAAATCATCAAAATGACGTCGGTTAGCTATTAGTGTGAGGCCATCGATACGGGCGAGTTCTTGTACTTGCTGCTCGGCGATTTTACGTTCGGTAATATTTATATGGCTGATGACGATAAAGCGTTTTGATGCATGCTCGAAGGGCACTGCTCGCATTAAAAACCAACGCTTGTCGGTATTGCTATGACATGGATATTCTAGGTAATACTCGGTTAGTTGTTGGTTTATAACCTGACTAATACCAGATAAAGCTTGTGCACCAAACTCATCACCTTGCTGTGCAGCTGATTGACATATTGCGAGGTAGTTTTGCTCTTCCCACTGGGTATTACACTGGCAATTATTTTCATCGCCAAAAGTTTGCCAACTGCGATTCACAAATTGAATATCACCTTTCTCATCAATTACAACAATATGTTTTGAGATCGTATCGAGTATTGATTTTAGAAACTCTTTTGATTCAACCACATTCGTTCCTAGCCACTATCACTTTTTTAAGATTAGCAATAAATGCTGGGTTTTCACCGTGGTTTACATAAAAAACAATTAATAAGGTATTTGTAGGTGCTGATATGAAAAAACTGCCAGCACCTAGCTCAACGCTCAGTTCTGACAGTTATATTTTATTTATATGCTTAGAAATGCTAAAGCATTGCGCCAATTTTAACTGCTAGCGCAAATAGCATGGTTGCTATTACAAAGCCGATAAGTGTAGCGTAGCCGCGTTGTTCTTTGGTCATCTATCACTCCTAAAAAATAACAAATACCGTTGCCATACCAAGGGCAAAACTGACAAACGAAGAAGCCGCTACGATTGCAGCGAGATTTTGCTTACTCACTGCATGTGTTGTGCTTTGTTCTGATACTTCGTCATCGAGCTTAATAAGCTCACCTTGGCGCACTTCAAAAACTGCGCATAGGCCCATGGTGGTTTCTTTTGATGCCGCACCTTCTTTTTCAACTCGTTGAATGGTACGTAGGCTTACATCACAGGCATCGGCTAGTTGCTGCTGCGTCCAATCGAATTTAAGTCTAAGTGCTTTTATTGTATTTGGGTTCAGTTGCATTACTTACTTCCCAAGAAATGGTTCAATAAAAGTAACAACTGCATAACCCGATATTGCCCCACCAATAAAACAGCCTAAGGTAACCAAAGCTACTTGTTTTGGATTATCAGTAAGTGAGGTTTGTGTGCTCTGTTTAACTAATTTGTCAGCTTTATAAAACGAACATTCAAGCTTGCCTGTCAGTATATTTTTCATCTCGAATTTGACTGCATAAGCATTACCTTGGTAGCTAAAGTCATGATGGCTTTTAAAACCGAAGCTGCGTTTTTCACTTACCAATTCGTCGTTTACATATACTTTTTCTTTACCGCTCATGATGTGACCAAAGCAAGCGATTTGGTTGTCACCATCTTGAAAGTAAAATTTATAACCTAGCTTGTGTGAGTTTAGTACGTCGTTTTTCATCATCGTTTCCTTGTTAAGTTGATGATGTAAATTTAATGATTATTTTTGTTTTTTACGCCGTCAGCGATATGTCAGTGCCTATTTTGGCATATGACAGACAAGATGTCATATCTGTCTTGTTATTGAAAAATAAGCACTTTAATTAATTTGCTCGGCTAGAGTCAGAATTTGCTACTGTCATATGCGGTTGGCAAAAAAGCACAGTAAAAAGAGTAAAAATAGGTGTTGTTACTCTGGTTATTAGATATAACCAGAACAAATAAACAGCGGGTTAGTACATCTTGCTACAAATCCGTTAAACTTAAGGCTTAGCAGTTAGGTACAACCAGAAAGGCAAAATTATGCGTCATGAAATTTGGCAAAAGCTTCGAGATGAAGCAAACGAAGTCGTTTCCCGTGAACCGCTTTTAGCAAGTCACGTTTATTCGTGTGTGTTAAATCATGAATGCTTAGGTTCGGCGCTGAGCTTTATTGTTGCAAATAAACTTGCAGATGCGGTGGTATCAGCATTTACTATCCGTGAATTATTCGACCAAGCCTTTGTTAAATGCGATCTAATGCTGACGCATGTGGCTCATGACATAAAAGCAGTTAAAGATCGCGACCCTGCGGCCGATAGTTACTTAACTGTTATTTTGAACCTTAAAGGCTTCCATGCAATACAAGCACACCGACTCGCAAATTGTTTATGGCAACAAAACCGAAAAGAGCTTGCTCGCTTCATTCAAAGCAGAACCTCAGAAGTATTTGGCGTTGACATCCATCCTGCTTGTAAAGTTGGTCATGGTATTATGTTTGACCATGCAACTGGGATTGTAATTGGTGAAACAGCGGTTATTGAAGATAACGTATCGATTCTACAATCTGTAACCTTAGGTGGTACAGGTAATGAGCAAGGTGACCGCCATCCAAAAATTCGCGCCGGTGTATTGATTGGTGCGGGTGCAAAAGTACTAGGTAACATCGAAGTGGGAGAGGGGGCACGTATTGGTGCAAACTCTGTCGTGTTAAGTGCGGTTCCAGCACACACAACTGTGGTTGGCGTGCCAGCTAAAGTGGTCGGCAAACCGAGCTGTCCCTGTCCAGCAGAGAGCATGAACCAAAACTTTTTAGATGATGGTACGACTACCGCTAGTAATGCCTCCCACACCAGTGCTATGTTGTAGTTTTACACTTTAAAAGAGCAATGGAATTGTCTAAGTTATCCTTCGGATTAGCTGTTACAGCGTCATTTATTTGTGGCGCTGTCGCTATGTCACTTTTTCAACCTACTCCACAACAGCCACACACTTATCAGCAAGAATTTGTTGAAGAACAAATAGTTCAAGCACCAGAGCAGCAAGTCACTGCCATAGCGCCTGTTATTAATAAACAAGTCGCTGAAGTTAATTCATATAGCTCAGCAGCTGTTAGCAAAAGTGAGCTTGAGCAACAAATAGCAGAGTTAAAGTTACAAGTCGAAAATCAACAAGCGGTGATTGCTAGTTACCGTTCAAGTGCGATACCTCCACAGCAAATCGACTCACACCTGGATGAACTTTATACCTTGTTAGAAGAGCAATCTCGGGATGAGGCTTGGGCCTACCAAGTTGAAACAGCTATGAGTGATTTTTTAATCATGGCCGATTTACCAGTGCAACCACAGCTTAGTGTCTCAACATGCAAAAGCTCTGTGTGTCAGTTTAAGCTATTGCAACCAGAGGATGTTGATGATTTGCCAAGCCATTATTGGCGCAACATGACCGATAAAATGATGGAGCAAACCTGGTGGAAGCAATTTAAATTTACCTCCACCACCTCAAGTGACGATAGTCTAACAATCATTGCAAGCACGGAGTAATTTTATACAACTTTTGATTGCAGTTGACCATCAGCAAGCTCGGTGGTTATAAGCTCACCTACGCTTACATCGTTAACCGATTTTACTACGCCACCTTGTTGGTTTTTAGTAATGCTGTAACCACGAGCTAACACACTAAGTGGACTCACAGAATCTAAACGACTCGCTTGTAAAGAAAGCTGGTTTCGAGAACTTGAAAGTTGCTGTTGCATCGCTTGTGTAAGACGGGCATGTAATTGCGTGAGCTGATGCTCGCTTTTCGCTAACTGCTTTTCGGGTGAGCGTTGCATCAAACGTGGTGTTAGGTTAGCAAGTACTCGCTCATATCGCTGGATTTTGCCACTCATTGCGCTGTGTAAGGCCAAACTAAGTTCATCGAGTTTTTGCGCTTGTTGATTGAGTTGATTACGGGGATGGCATAGCTGCAAGCGATGCTCAAATTGAGTGGCAGTACTGCGTTTTACAGCTAAAGAGTGTTTAAAGGCATGATTTAAGTGCCTAACTAACTGCGTAACTTTGTTATGTAGCTCTTCGGTATTTGGACTAACTAGCTCGGCGGCTGCAGAAGGTGTTGCGGCGCGAATATCGGCAACATAATCACTGATTGTGGTATCGACCTCGTGACCAACGGCGCTAACAATAGGTAAGCGACTTTCAAAAATAGCGCGAGCTAGTTGCTCATGGTTAAAACACCACAAATCTTCGAGTGAACCACCACCACGACCTAATATAAGCACATCTACTTCGTTGCGCTGATTGGCGATGTTTATTTTTTCTATTAATTGGCTGTGGGCATCTGCACCTTGCACCATAGCTGGGTAAATCACGACTTCAAGCTGCGGAGCACGGCGTTTAAGTACCGTTAGAATATCGCGTATAGCCGCACCTGTGGCTGAGGTGATTACCCCAACACGATTAATATTAGTTGGTAATGGTTTTTTATGGGCTGAGCTAAATAGACCTTCGGCAGCTAAGCGCATTTTTAGCGCATCAAATTCTTGTTTTAATAAGCCTTCACCTGCAGGGGCCATATGCTCAACAATCAGCTGATAATCACCACGAGGTTCATATAAAGATACGCGGGCACGCACAGTTACTTGTGCACCATTGCTCGGGCGAAAAGTTTGGCCGCGATTATTGCCACGCCACATTGCCGCTTTTACCTGTGCTCGGTCGTCTTTTAAAGTGAAGTACCAGTGTCCAGATGCAGGGGCTATAAAGTTAGAAATTTCACCATTTAAGATAAGCGATGAAAAGCCTTGTTCTAAAACATGGCGAATTTCCTTATTTAGGCGCGAGACCGTGTAAACAGGCTGTGTTGATTGCGTAAAAGCCATTAAAAACCCCAGTAAAAAATTCTCTGTGTACTTTAACACAAATAAATGAATAATTTTATTTACTCGTGCTCACAACGCTGATAAAATTTGGCCGCAATTCCTTATACTCAGATCCACATGTGAGAAGTTGCACTATGCTAAGAATCGCTAAAGAAGCTCTTACCTTTGACGACGTACTTTTAGTACCAGGTCATTCTACTGTTTTGCCACACACGGCAAATATTTCAACTCGCTTAACGCGTGGTATCAATCTTAACTTGCCGCTAGTTTCAGCATCTATGGATACTGTAACAGAAGCACGCTTAGCGATTGCTTTAGCGCAAGAGGGCGGTTTAGGTTTCATCCACAAAAACATGACAATTGAAGAGCAAGCTAAAAACGTTCGTAAAGTTAAAACTTACGAAGCGGGCATTGTTTCTTTCCCTGTTACTGTGACTGCGGATCTTACAATTGCTGATGCTATCGCGCTTTCAGAAGACAAAGGTTTTTCAGGTTTCCCTGTAACCGACGCTGACAATAACCTTGTTGGTATTGTGACAAGCCGTGATATGCGTTTTGAAACGAAACTTGAGCAACCTGTTTCTACAGTAATGACGAAAAAAGAATCGTTAGTGACTGTTAAAGAAGGTGCAGACCGTGATGAAATCTTAGGTCTAATGCACGAGCACCGTATCGAAAAAATTCTCGTAGTTGATGATGCATTTAAACTCAAAGGCATGATCACTGTAAAAGATTATCAAAAAGCACAAGACAAGCCGCATGCATGTAAAGACGAGCAAGGTCGTCTACGTGTAGGTGCAGCTGTTGGTGTTGGCGCGGGTACTGATGAGCGTATCGCAGCACTTGTTGAAGCAGGTGTTGACGTATTACTTATCGATACATCACATGGCCACTCACAAGGTGTTATCGACCGTGTTGCACAAACACGTCAAGCATACCCAGATCTACAAATCGTAGCAGGTAACGTTGCAACAGCTGAAGGCGCGATTGCCCTTGCTGATGCAGGTGTTGATGCTGTTAAAGTTGGTATCGGCCCTGGTTCTATCTGTACTACTCGTATCGTAACAGGTTGTGGTGTTCCACAAATTACTGCTATTTCTGACGCAGTTGAAGGCTTAAAAGGCCGTGATATTCCTGTTATTGCTGACGGTGGTATCCGTTTCTCTGGTGACATCGTAAAAGCACTTGTTGCTGGTGCATCATGTGTAATGGTGGGTTCAATGTTAGCCGGTACTGAAGAAGCACCGGGTGAAGTTGAGCTATATCAAGGTCGTTACTACAAATCATACCGTGGTATGGGTAGCCTTGGTGCTATGGACCAAAAAGAAGGTTCATCAGACCGTTACTTCCAAAAATCGAACGAAGCAGACAAGCTTGTTCCTGAAGGTATCGAAGGCCGTGTTGCTTATAAAGGTCCTATCGCGACAATCATTCACCAACAGGTGGGCGGTCTACGCAGTGCAATGGGCTTAACTGGCTGTGCAACAATTGAAGAGTTAAATACTAAACCTCAATTTGTTCGCGTAACTTCAGCTGGTATGGGTGAGTCACACGTTCACGACGTGCAAATCACTAAAGAAGCGCCAAACTACCGCTTAGGTTAATTACCTTAAGGTATTGAAATTACATGGGCTAGCATTTGCTAGCCCTAATTTATTGATCATCTCCCTTTGGGAGAGCAGTTCCTGACTAACGAGATACTCCATGAGCAAAGACATTCACGATTCACGAATTCTCATTTTAGATTTTGGTTCGCAATACACACAGTTAATCGCACGTCGTATACGTGAGATTGGTGTTTACTGTGAGCTATGGGCATGGGATGTAACTGAAGAGCAAATCCGCGAATTTAATCCACAAGGTATTATTTTGTCGGGTGGCCCTGAGTCTACAACACTTGAAAACAGCCCACGTGCTCCTGAGTATGTATTTAACGCAGGCGTTCCAGTACTTGGTATCTGTTACGGCATGCAAACAATGGCAACGCAACTAGGTGGTAGCGTACACAGCTCTGATAAGAAAGAGTTTGGTTATGCGCAAGTTGAAAAAGTAGGTAACTGTGCGTTATTCGATGCTATCGAAGACCACATTACTGACGGCGGTGCAGGCGTACTAGACGTTTGGATGAGCCATGGCGATAAAGTGATGGAAGTACCAGAGACTTTCAAAACAACTGCTAAAACTTCAACATGTCCACATGCAGCAATGTCTTGGGAAGAAAAACGTTTTTACGGCGTACAGTTCCACCCAGAAGTAACTCATACTCACCAAGGTTTACGTTTACTTGAGCGCTTCGCGATTGATATCTGTGGCTGTGAAAAGCTATGGACACCAGCTAAAATCATCGACGATGCTATTGAGCGTATTAAGGAAACTGTAGGTGATGACGAAGTTATCTTAGGCTTATCTGGTGGTGTTGATTCATCTGTTGTTGCCATGCTTATTCACCGTGCAATCGGCGACAAACTAACGTGTGTATTCGTTGATAACGGTCTCCTTCGTTTAAACGAAGGTCAGCAAGTTATGGACATGTTCGGTAACAAGTTTGGCCTAAACATTGTTAAAGTAGATGCTGAAGATCAGTTCTTAGCAGACTTAGCAGGTAAGTCAGACCCAGAAGATAAGCGTAAAGCGATTGGTCATACCTTCATTAAAGTTTTTGATGAGCAAGCTAAAAAGCTGAAAAGCGCTAAATGGTTAGGTCAAGGTACTATCTACCCAGACGTAATCGAATCTGCTGCATCAGCAACAGGTAAAGCTCACGTAATCAAGTCTCACCACAACGTAGGTGGTTTACCAGACGATATGGAAATGGGCCTTGTAGAGCCGTTACGTGAGCTATTCAAAGATGAAGTACGTAAAATTGGTCTTGAGCTTGGCCTACCTTACGACATGCTTTACCGTCACCCATTCCCGGGTCCTGGTTTAGGTGTTCGTGTACTTGGTGAAATCAAGAAAGAGTACTGTGACTTACTACGTCGCGCAGATGCTATCTTCATCGAAGAGCTACACAAAGCTGAGCTATACCATAAAGTAAGCCAAGCCTTCACTGTATTCTTACCAGTTAAATCGGTAGGTGTAATGGGTGATGCGCGTAAATACGACTGGGTTGTATCACTCCGTTGTGTAGAAACAATCGACTTTATGACGGCACGTTGGTCACACTTACCTTATGAGTTCTTAGGTGTGGTTTCTAACCGTATCATCAACGAAATCGATGGTATCTCTCGTGTTGTTTACGATATTTCAGGTAAGCCACCGGCAACAATCGAGTGGGAATAATTTTATTATTCTGACCTGAATTGGTACAAAAACGGCGAATTAGCTTGCTAATTCGCCGTTTTGTTTATTTAAGAAGCAGTTAAACTAAAAACTGTGTTTTTTTACTTTACCTTTGAAAAAAGCTCTATATAATTCGTCGTCATTGCAGGGGCGTAGTTCCAATTGGTAGAACAGCGGTCTCCAAAACCGACGGTTGGGAGTTCGAATCTCTCCGCCCCTGCCATTTCTTCCTTCTTTACTTTAATCGCAAATCTCCCTATATTACTTGCTCTTAATCATGATTGAGTTGTTATGAATCCAAGTTACGCTGCGATATTCTCTGTACAATCTTTAGAGTTGAATCAACACTATCGAACTGCGCCTGATACTTCTGGCGAACAGATACCAAACACTCAACAAGAAACACTGACGCTTCCGTTACAGTTTCACCAAGACCTCGAAAAAGCATTTGCGCCGTTAGTGATCACTCAAATCGTTAAAACAGCAAGTATTAGCTGGCAAGAGGGCTGCTTAGGCTTACCAAGCGATAAGCTCAATGGCGAACAGAAAAAACAACTTTGGTCTTTAATCGGTGAACAACTTGATAAGCTTTAAACCTGTCGATGCAACCTATATTAGCCAGTTAATGGCTATCGAAAACGCCTGCCATAGTCACCCGTGGACAGAGAAAACCATGCTGTCGTGTTTAGCTGGGCGTTATTTTAACCTGGCCGCTTTTCAAGGTGATGAGATGCTAGGTTTTTATATCGGTGAACAAGCGGGCCCAGATTACACTTTAATGGATATTTGTGTTGCGCCGAAGTATCAAGGGCAGGGCATTGCTAAGCAGTTGTTAAATGCATTTATTGAGCACGGCGAGCAGCACCAAGCTGAAAACCTATTCTTAGAAGTGCGTGAGTCGAATGCTCCTGCTATTGGCCTGTACGAAAGCGCTGGGTTTTCACATATGTCGGTACGCAAGAACTACTATCCAACCGCGACAGGCAACGAAGACGCTATTTTAATGGGTATGAGCTTTAGCCTTTAAGATGCTTCTTCAAGGGCATTGATAAGCGCATCGTAGCATTGCTCCACCTGCTCAGTTTGATTACTGCGTAGCGCATTTTCAAGCTGACCCGCAGTCTTGTGAATAGCTTCAAAACTAAAACACCCCGCACTGCCTTTTAAGCTGTGTGCTAATGAACGTAGCGCTTCCCATTCTTTAGCGCGATACAACTGTACAACTTGGCTTAAATAATCAGGAAGTTTTGAGCGATAGTTGTCGTTAATTTGTTGGAATTTTTCACTTTTTAGTAAGTTTTCCCACTTGTTTTGACTATCTTTTTCAATGTGTAAGTAGCTTACAAGCACTTGCTCTAGAGCATCTTTGTCGATTGGTTTGGCGAGTGCTTCATCACAGCCCGCTTCAATATAGGTATCAACATCAGTTTTCATTACATTGGCCGTAAGCGCAATGATAGGGCCATCATAGGCTGCGTGACGTAGCATTTGCGTTGCTTCTAAGCCGCCCATGACTGGCATCTGCATATCCATGATGATCAGCTGATAATCATTAACTAATGCCATTTCTACTGCTTCAGCACCGTTTTTCGCGATGTCAGGCTCAAGCCCCCAAGTTTGTAACAGCAGTTTGATCAGCAACTGGTTATCTGGGTTATCTTCGGCCACTAGTATATTGGCATCAAAACTGTTTGCTGCAAATGAAAGCTGAACGTCTTTACTTGGCGATAGTTGCTCATAGCTATGAATAAAGGCCTCGTACTTAAGCTGTTCGGCATTTAAGTGAGCAGCAACTTGTACGGTAAAACAACTGCCGTTTCCAGGTTCACTAATCAGTTGTACATCACCACCCAATAACTGGGCTAAGTTCTTCGATATACACAAGCCAAGACCCGTACCACCAAAGCGGCGAGTTGTCGTCGCATCGGCTTGTTCAAACGGTTTAAATACCCGTTCGACTTCGCGCTCAGACATACCGATACCGGTATCTTGAATCGCAAATTGTAAATGCTGTTTTTCGCTGTTGTAGCTAATATCAATCGAGATACTGCCTTTCTCAGTGAACTTAACCGCATTGCTGGCAATATTGATCAAGATTTGTTTTAAACGTGTGGTATCGCTATTAATAGTTTTGGGTATTGGTAGCTTGTAGTTGATATTAAACGCCAGTTGCTTCTCATTAGCTAGTGGGCGAATAATCGAATCAATATCATGAATAAGCTGCACTACATTACATGGCCCGCGCTCAACGGCGAGTTTTTCAGCTTCAATTTTTGATAAATCAAGAATGTTATTGATGAGCTCAAGCAAGTGCTTAGAGTTACGTAAAATGGTGCTTAAATGCTGCTCATCATTCACCGCATCCTTGTTGTGCAGAAGTTGCTCTGTAAAGCCCATAATTGCGGTAAGTGGAGTACGAATTTCATGACTCATATTCGCTAAAAAGCGGCTTTTCAGTTGGTTTGCTTGCTCAGCTTGCGCAATGGCCACTTCTAGCTTGCTATTCATTGCTTCGAGGGCTTTAGTACGGCTCTCTACTTTTTCTTCTAGGTGATGTTTATATTCTTCAAGCTCGTCTTGGTAATGACGAATTTGGTTCACCATGTGATTAAAGTCATTAAAAAGCACACCAACTTCATCGTTTGTATGGGCGGGCAAATAAACAGATAAATCACCATCACCAACCCGGTGACTTGCAGCCCCTAATAATTCGACTGGGGTGAGTAGTAAGTTGCGCACCACAATGTAGATCAAAATAGGCAGTGAAATCACCGAAATAATAACAATTAATGCAGTAATTAAACTGATGGCTTTACCAGACTGATATAGCAAATCTTTGGGAGTGGTAGAGATAAAATAATCACCGTCGGTCATTTGTACCGCGTAGATGATGCGCTCTTCTTTATCGATACTCGACAGCTCAATACTGGCTAGTTTGCCGTAATCGGCCAAACTCTTAATTTGTTCAAGTTCGTATTCACTTAGGTAACTGCCGCGTAGGTCATAGTCTGAGCTAAATAAAATTTGCCCTTTAGTGGTCAAAAACAAATTTAGAGTGTTATTAAATGGCGCTTCTAAAATACTGGCATTTAATATCGACGGTTCAACATGAACAACAATAAACCCAAGTTGCTGCGGCTGTTTTAAGTAGTAATCAATATTATAAATGGGGTGCACAAAGTACAGGCTAGTTGAGCCATCTTCTTTGGAGATCATAAATTGCTGTTGGCGCAAATTTGATTGCAGTACTTGATCAAAAAATGGGTAACTTTTCGGCGCAGGGGTTAATTGGCTTGAATAAAATGCATCGCTTTTACCATCTGGGGCAACATAGTTAATACTTACAATGTCAGGGTAAGCTTCTGAATAACTTGCAAATACATTCATTAACTCGCCAAGGCGTTCAATGTATTGATTTTTTGATTCAGGTTCGCGGGCTAAAAAGTCTGCCAAAACTGGGGAGGTCGAAAGCAACCGGGTAATCGAGTGAAATGAGTCAATGTAATTGAAGATTTTTTGCTGCTGTTGCTCAACAAAGCGACTGACAATCAGCTCAGCTTGTTTTTTTGTTGAATTGGTCACATTGGTTAACGTAAAGCCACCTAAAAACAACAAAGGTAAGATCACTAATGGTGTGATATACCATAATAATCGAATACTGAGCTTACTGGTTTTCATGACCTAAATTGATATCCCTCCGTGCAATTTATCAATAGTATGCGTTACAACTTGATTACACAAGCTTAGCAAAAAAGTGAACAACGAAAATCCTCAACGAAAGGTGAATAATTACTTACAATCGCTGCTTTTTTGGCTAAGACAAACAAGGTATAATGCTCGGCAATTCTATTTTATTTTTACAGTGCGCACCGAGCTTTATAATTTATAAGGCAGTTAAGTGCGCTTTGTTATGACTAAAAGCAGCTTACATGTCTAATTTAACTACCGAAATTAATAAACGACGCACCTTTGCGATCATCTCGCACCCGGATGCGGGTAAAACCACTATTACAGAAAAAGTTCTGTTATTCGGACAAGCGATTCAAAAAGCGGGTACCGTAAAGGGTCGTGGCTCAAACCAGCACGCAAAATCAGACTGGATGGAAATGGAAAAAGAACGTGGTATCTCGGTAACTACGTCTGTTATGCAATTTCCTTACAATGAGCGTCTAGTTAACTTACTTGATACTCCAGGACACGAAGACTTCTCTGAAGATACTTATCGTACACTGACAGCGGTTGACTCATGCCTAATGGTCATCGACGCAGCGAAAGGTGTTGAGGATCGTACTCGTAAATTAATGGAAGTAACACGCTTACGTACCACACCTATCGTAACTTTCATGAATAAGTGTGACCGTGATATTCGTGATCCAATGGAGTTATTAGACGAAGTTGAAACTGAGCTAAACATTGCCTGTGCGCCGGTAACTTGGCCGATTGGTTGTGGTAAAGAGTTTAAAGGTGTGT
Source organism: Pseudoalteromonas sp. P80D2 (assembly GCF_036680945.1). Classification (NCBI taxonomy): domain Bacteria; kingdom Pseudomonadati; phylum Pseudomonadota; class Gammaproteobacteria; order Alteromonadales; family Pseudoalteromonadaceae; genus Pseudoalteromonas; species Pseudoalteromonas sp. P80D2. Next base: position 83,410 of record NZ_JAZDAR010000026.1, on the reverse strand, counting down.
ACCACATCCACCGTGAAGAAACGATTTTGTATAGCACAGGTCAAGGCCACACAATTCAAGAAGTTCGCGTTATTAAAGGTTTAGATAACCCTGAGCTTGATACGGCGATTGGTAGCGAACTTGCTGAGCAGCTTCGTGAAGAGCTAGAGCTTGTCATTGGTGCATCACACGAATTTGATTTAGATCTGTTCTTAGCTGGCGAATTATCACCAGTCTACTTTGGTACAGCACTTGGTAACTTTGGTGTGGACCATGTTCTTGATGGCTTAACTGAGTGGGCTCCTGCGCCATTACCACGTGAAACAGAAGACCGCCAAGTTGCGGCAACTGAAGATAACTTCTCTGGTTTCGTATTTAAAATCCAAGCGAACATGGACCCTAAACACCGTGACCGTATCGCCTTTATGCGTATTGTATCTGGCAAATATAGCCAAGGTATGAAGATGAACCATGTGCGTATTGGTAAGCAAGTCAGTATTTCTGATGCGGTAACCTTCATGGCCGGTGATCGTGAGCGAGCGCAAGATGCTTACGCAGGTGACATCATTGGTTTACACAACCACGGTACAATTCAAATTGGTGATACCTTCACGCAAGGTGAAAAAATGAAGTTTGGTGGTATTCCTAACTTCGCACCAGAATTATTCCGTCGTATTCGCTTAAAAGATCCATTAAAACAAAAGCAATTATTAAAAGGCTTAGTTCAGCTATCTGAAGAAGGTGCTGTGCAAGTATTTAGACCGCTTATCAATAACGACCTTATCGTAGGTGCGGTCGGTGTACTACAGTTTGATGTGGTTGTTGCGCGCTTAAAAGCAGAATACAACGTTGATGCGATTTACGAAGGTGTGAGTGTTAACACTGCACGTTGGGTAAGCTCAGACGATACCAAAAAGCTTGAAGAGTTTAAGCGTAAGTGCGAAAGCAACTTAGCGCTTGATGGCGGCGATAACCTTACTTATATCGCGCCAAGCCGTGTAAACCTAAACTTGTCGATGGAACGTTATCCAGATATCAAGTTTAACCACACGCGCGAAAACTAATACGCTAAGTCTGCTTCAAATTTAAGTGCCCGTACAGCGGGCCATAAAGGTAAAAATTACAATGAATATTCGTACTCTTTTAATCGACAAAGCAATTGCTGCTATGGTTGCAGCAGGGTTACCTGAAGACACTAACCCAGCGGTAACACAAAGCACACGCCCACAGTTTGGTGATTACCAAATCAATGGCGCGATGGGCGCGGCTAAAAAATTAAAATCAAACCCGCGTGAACTTGCACAAAAAATTATCGATAACCTAGACCTTGCTGATATCGCAGAAAAAACTGAAATCGCGGGCCCAGGTTTTATCAACATTCACTTAAAGCCTGAGTTTTTATCAGCTAGCTTAAAAGCGGCAAACGAAGACGAAAAGCTAGCAGTTGCGCCACATGCAACAGCACAAAAAGTAGTTGTTGATTACTCATCACCTAACCTTGCTAAAGAAATGCACGTAGGTCATTTACGTTCAACCATCATTGGTGATGCAGTTGTTCGTGCTCTTGAGTTCCGTGGTGATGAAGTTGTTCGTCAAAACCACATGGGTGACTGGGGTACTCAGTTTGGTATGTTAATCGCGCATTTAGAAGATCAAATCAACCAAGGTGTAGACTTAGAGTCTGTAGCGCTGGCCGATCTTGAAACCTTCTACCGTGATGCGAAAAAACGCTTTGATGATGAAGAAGGGTTTGCCGACAAAGCCCGTAATTACGTTGTTAAATTACAAGGCGGCGACGCACACTGTGAAAAACTTTGGAAGTTATTCATTGCCACTTCTGTAAAGCATTCTGAAGAAGTTTATAAGCGTCTAAACGTAACACTTACGCAAGATGACATCATGGCAGAAAGTGCTTACAACAGTGAACTTGCAAACATCATCGCACTATTAAAAGATAAAGATATTGCTGTTGAGTCTGATGGTGCGCAAGTGGTGTTCTTAGATGAACTTGCTAATAAAGACGGCGAGCCTTCAGTGTTTATCGTACAGAAATCAGGTGGTGGTTTCTTATATGCAACAACTGACTTAGCTGCTTGTGATTACCGTTCAAATAAATTGGGTGCTGATCGCATCTTAATCTTTGTAGATGCACGTCAAAGCTTACACTTCAATCAAGTTGAGCTAACAGCACGTAAAGCAGGTTTATTACGTGATGAAACAAGTTATGAATTCTGCCCATTCGGCACCATGATGGGTGAAGACGGCAAGCCATTCAAAACTCGTACTGGCGGTACCGTTAAACTTGCTGACTTACTTGAAGAGTCTATCACTCGTGCCGCAGCTAAGCTTGCTGAGCGTGAGTCAGATTTAAGCGACGAAGAGCGTAGCGAAATTGCCCGTAAAGTAGGTATTGGCGCAGTAAAATATGCGGATCTTTCTAAGCACCGTACTAGCGATTATATCTTCAACTGGGACACTATGCTGAGCTTTGAAGGTGCGACAGCGCCTTACCTACAATATGCATACACACGTGTTCGCAGTATTTTCCGTAAATCAGGTATCGATGCTGCCTCATTAACAGCAGACGTTGCAATCAACGAGCCACAAGAAAAAGCGCTGGCACTTAAACTTCTTCAGTTAGAAGAAGTACTCGATTTAATGATCAGCGAAGCGACACCGCACGTATTATGTGGATACCTATACGAACTAGCAAGCCTATACATGACGTTCTACGAAGCATGCCCAGTTCTAAAAGAAGGCGTAGAGCCAAGTGTTCGTGACAGCCGTTTAGTACTGTGTAATTTAGTTGCTAAGACACTGAAGTCAGGATTGGATCTTTTAGGTATCGAAGTCATGGAGCAAATGTAATCTGCTTCGTGTAGTTCGCTTTAGCTGCGTTAATGAGTTTATTTAGCCTAAGTCACATACAAAACACGTATGCTCCTTGGCATAAATAAACTCATTGCCTTGCTAGCACTCCTACACTTGCAGAAAGTTTAAGAACTCAAAGGGATAAGTCGGTTTTCCGCCTTGTCTTAGGCTAAACTACTTAGGTGAATTCTGCTTCGTAGGTTGGGCAGATCGTAGCGAAACCCAACATAAATCGAAGGCCCTAGACTCTAGGCGCTAGGGGAGTAGCTTGTAGAACCTAGAACCTAGAACCTAGAACCTAGAACCTAGAACCTAGAACCTAGAGCCTAGCTTCGTAGGTTGGGTAGAGCGCAGCGAAACCCAACAAAATTGACAGCTCAACAACCTTGATTAATCTTTAGCTGATAGCTGATAGCTGATAGCTGATAGCTGATAGCTGATAGCTGATAGCTGATAGCTGATAGTAGCGATAGAGGGAATTTTATGAAACTTGAAGATATTCGCCGTGAATATTTACAGGATGGTTTATCTGAAGATATGCTTGATGCGTCTCCAATCAAGCAGTTTGAAAAATGGCTTGAGCAAGCTGTTGCCACTAATTTGCCTGATCCTACGGCGATGGTCGTCGCAACGGTTGATGAACATGGTCAGCCTTCACAGCGTATTGTGCTGTTAAAGCATCTTGATGAAAATGGCTTTGTGTTTTTTACCAATACCGGCTCGCGCAAAGCGCAGGAGCTTAAAGGTAATAACAAAATTTCTCTGCACTTTCCGTGGCACCACATGGAGCGACAAGTCATAGTCTACGGCGAAGCTAAACCCTTACCAACAACTGCTGTGGCTAAGTACTTTTTATCACGTCCTAAAGAAAGTCAGTTAGCTGCATGGGCATCTCAGCAAAGTCGTCCTGTGTCATCGCGTAAGGTACTAATGGAAACATTTGCGAAAATGAAGCAAAAGTTTTCAGAGGGTGAAATTCCACTGCCTGATTTTTGGGGAGGCTACTGTGTTGAGCCTACTAAAATCGAATTTTGGCAAGGTGGGGCACACCGCTTACACGACCGCTTTATGTATCAACGCCAAGCCGACGGTAGTTGGCAGTTTGGTCGTTTAAATCCGTAAATGCGTTTTATCGATTCCCACTGCCACCTTGATTTTGGCGAATTTGATGAGACTCGCACAGAGCTCATCAAGGCATGCAAGCAAGTAGGGATCGAGCATTTTATTGTGCCGGGTGTGAGCTTGGCACAATCTACAAAACTATTCTCTTTTGCTAAATCAGAGCCAAGTATTTCAGTTGCTTTAGGCTTACATCCTTATTTTTTATCTGACCACCAAACTCATCACCTCGCTGAACTAGAGCAATTAGCGAAAACCCATACTGGGCAGTTTATTGCCATCGGTGAGTGCGGACTTGATCGCAGTATCGACAACCTCGATAAACAAACGCAGCTTTTTGAAGGGCAGATAGAGCTTGCCAACCAACTCGCTTTACCACTGATTGTACATCACAGACAAAGCCATGACTTAATTGCTCGCTCATTTAAGCGCTGCAAGCCAAAGTATGGAGGTGTTATTCATGCCTTTTCAGGTTCAGAGCAACAAGCTCATAGTTATATTAAACAAGGGTTTAAGCTTGGTGTTGGTGGCGTGATTAGTTACCCGCGCGCTGCTAAAACTCGTAAAGTTATAAGTACAATTGAACCCCAGTATTTAGTGCTTGAAACCGACTCGCCATCAATGCCGCTAGCTGGTTTTCAAGGGCAGATTAATACACCACTTAAGGTGCGCGATGTGTTTGCTCATCTATGTGAACTTAAAGGCGTTACAGGCGATACAAAGCAGCAATTGGCTGCTAAACTCTATGATTCTTGCTCTGCACTTTTTTTGATGTAACGGTTGATTTGCCAGTGTTTTAAGCCGCGGCCTAACTGCCAAGTAAAAATACAGGTGATCACTAACATTAATAACACTTGGCGACCTAAATCATGAAAACTACTGTGGCTGGTCGCAATAGAAGCCTGCGTTAAATAGGTAATCGACACAAAACCAATTGGCCTTTCATCATCACTTATCACCGGTTCTACAAATGGAGTTTTAAGTTTGCTGATACCCGGCGTTGAGTCGGGTAATAAACCAAAAGTGTGGTGACTTTGCCAATTATCGCTGGCCGCAATTTGAATACCTTGTTGATCGTAAATCGTTGCCGCTAACACATACTCATCTTCAGCAATATGATTACATAGTGCATTTAACTCTGGTTTGTTTTTTTCTTGCAGCGGGGTTTTTGCATTTAATGCCATAAACTTGGTTAAGCTTATCGCGGTGCTGTCAGCACTATCATAAAGTAATTGGTGGCTTTGAAAGCTACTATTCATGGCAACCCAACTTAACAGCACAAAACAGGCTGCAGCCAAGCTCAAGCGCACAACACGTTGGCGATAAGTGGCTGAAAAGGGAATTTTAAGTTGGTTATTTTTCATAGTCACCGTATACGTTACTGACAGCTTTTAAATTTGATGGTACAACATGATAACTTTAACAGCCCCTTGAGTGCGAGTGCCAAATGCACGACCAAGGACAGACATAAGTCTAATGTGGAGCCACTATGTCACAGCTTAGCTTAGCTGCTACACCTTCAGCAAATTTAGCAGAACAAATCAGCCTAAATTGCTGGTATAAAATTGAAAACAAACACCTTATTACAACAGACTTTACGCCAAAAGCAAATCAAGGCGTGTTCAGTGTTGCCTTTGGTAATGAGCTTAATGCTGAGCAATTACTTGCTATTAGCGATTTTTTAGCAGCGCAAGGGTTTAGCAATTTATCGCTTTGTTGTTATCAGCCAATCTCAGACATGCCAGTAGCGTGGAGCTTTCATAGCGATACAACAACAGCACTAAGCCCTTTGGTATTAGTTGAGTTTGCTAAGCAATTGGGTATTCAATTGGTGCAATTAACTAATCCACCAACAGTGAATGAACCAGGTTTATTGCTGATGGATATGGACTCAACAGCTATTACTATTGAGTGTATCGACGAAATTGCGCGTCTTGCCGATGTGTATGATGAAGTTGCCGCTGTGACCGCGCAAGCAATGGCTGGTCAGCTAGACTTTGCACAAAGCTTAAAGCAGCGTGTCGCAAAACTAGAAGGTATCGATGTAGATTTAATTGACGGCTTAAAAGCGCGTTTACCTCTAATGCTTGGTGTGAGTGAATTATGCCAATACCTAAAAGCGCATAACTGGCATTTAGCGATTGCATCAGGTGGTTTTGTGCCATTTGCTGAGCAAGTACAGTCACTGCTTGATTTAGATGAAGTGCACGCTAATACCCTTGAGTTCAAAGATAATCGTTTAACAGGTAAAGTGATTGGCACTATTGTTGATGCTGAGGAAAAAGCCCGTGTACTTAAACGAATCGAACAAAAGCTGACATTAAACAACCGCCAAACTGTTGCTATGGGTGATGGTGCGAACGATTTGAAAATGATGGCTGCGGCAGGGCTTGGTGTTGCTGTGCATGGTAAACCTAAAGTAGTTGAGCAAGCACAAACTGCAATTAATGAAGGCTCATTACTGCAAGTTGCTTACTTACTCTCTCTACCGTTAGATTACTCGCTTTAACCAAGTCGCTTTGCGTTTACTCATTTCATTGATCAGCCTTCGGTCAATATCAAAATGGGTAAGCGCTTCTTCGGTTATATCAATTAAATCACCCACACCAGCTACTGCCCATAGTGCTTCTTCTAAGTCTTTTGCTTTATGTAATGCGTACTGACTAATATATTTGAGTTCATTCGCTAAGTAATCAATATCAGGGCGACCAGTTCGTGATACATATAAACGAAATACAAAGACTAAATCGTTTTTCAGCGCTTTTTTCACAAACAAAGTTTGTGGTTTGTAATCATCTTCACTAATACAGCGGCTGGTAATTGCATCGCTTATTTCGGCTTGGCGCGGATCAAAGCGAACAAATAGGGTAAATGGCAGAGGTGGATCTTGGCGACTACGGTCTTTGATCAACGGGGTGATCACTTCTGTAATTTGATCCGTTGATAAGAATCCGTCGATGCTGGTTGTTTCGTTCAATAACGCAAAATTTTGTAGTAGTACATGAAGTGGGCTTGGATATAAGCCTTGGCCAATAGCGCCAGCTTTAAAGTGGGCAGCTTCTTTATGTAAATAAAACGGGAATTGGCATACGCTTTTGGTCACCATATTTCTGAGTGCAGTTGATAGCCCCGGAATTTTAGGGGTTTCTTCACAAACACGTAATTTGTCTTTGTTGTTATCGATTAAGACAGTGAAAAACTTAATCGCCATATGCGGTAAGTCACCAACTTTATGCACTTTTAAATTTACCGTTGTTAGTGATTTACTTATAGCCATTACTTCATAAGCCAGATTTGTTAAATCGTGCTTTTTGGTAATTTTTTGCAAATCAGGCAAGTTTAGTTTGATGATATCGCCTTTTTTGAACTCAACCGGTTGGTCGCATTCAACTTGCAAGCCCATCACAGACAAATCACGAGTATGGCCTGTAATTGTTTGCTCATGATGTTCAATGCTGATAGCTGTTTTGTATAAATAGCGTTTATGAGCACGAAGGTTCACATACTCAAGCGCCACAGGCTCTAAATGAGGAGGCGTTTTATGCTTACTGTGACCAAACTGTTTAAGTTGGTTTACCGCATCTTTATTATAATCAAGCTGTTGGTATGTTTGTTGTTCAAACTTAGTACCCACCGAGGTCAAAATCAGTAGATATTTAACATCTTTAATCAACCCCTGCACCCGTGGTGTCGGTGGCTTATTTAGTTTTTCGATGTTTTTACCAGCACTGCTTGGTAGCGACAGCGGAATATACGAATCTTCCGGATGGCTTGGCATCAACTGAAGCTTAAAGCATTGCCAACTGTCTTTTTGGCTACCAAAGCCGAAAAATAAATCTCTCAGTTGTGGTTGGCTATCAAGCTCAGTTCGTGTAGCTGAGTAGTAATAAATTTTGCCAGCAACGGTATGAGTGAAGGTGTACAGGTATTCTTCTTTTACCGCATCTGGTGAACTGAGCAAGTGACCTAAACGTTGTTGATTGATAATGCTATATAAGCATGACAACTTACGCTCATCACAAAAATAGCGCTGAATAAAAATGTTATTTTCTGTGGTTAACGCAAGGCTAGGATATAGTTTGTCGCCTTGTAAGCTCAAAAAAGTATAAAGCGAGGTAACACGTGGAATGTAGTATTGCTCGTAGCCTTTCGATACAACCGCATCTAAGGTATTGTCTAGATTCACTTTATAGCGACGTTTATTACCGTGAATAAAGCTTTCTAAGAACTCATCAAACTTATCATTATTTTCAATAAAGGTGCGCTTTAAGCGTACATGGTTGTATTCACGGGATACTTTTTCTACCGCAACCACTTCGTATTGAATTCCGTTTTTTAAGCCCAGTTCAAAATCTTGCTCTAGGCCAACTAAGCGCAGACCAATTAATTGGCCTTTTTTAACTTTATACCGTGGTGCTAACTTGATTTTTGCACCACTTAAAGAGATATCAGAGGTGGAAGCTGCAACCTTATTGTCTTTATCTAGTTCAACGGTGATTTTAATTGAGTAGTTCATCCGCTCTTCGCGGCGACTTTCATAGGATGCAAACTTAATGACCTTGGCAGATTGTTCTGTGGCTGTACTATCGTCCGTTAACGCTTGTTCTGCGGCTTTTTTTTGCATTACGCGGTGATTGTTTTCGGTATTCATTACCGCTTCGTAAACGGCAAGGGTGTAACCACCGTGGCGCTTTATAGCATCTTCAAACACTTCAATGGCTGTATCGTCCATAAAGTGTTGCTTACCATCATATTCGTAGGGTTTGACTTGGCCGGTTACCTGGCCACGTAAATCAATAAAGCGTGCTACAGGCTGAGATAAGCGCGACATTTCCATTTTGATCAGAAACTGCTCTGGCTTTGTTAAGCTAGCTGTTTTTGATTTAAACAGTTTGTCGAACTGGGGAGTGCCTAAATGTGCCTTTAGTTCTTCAACTAGGCTTTCATATTTAAGCAGTATGTCTTCAGCCATTTATAAAACCATCACCGTCTATTTAAAAAAGTAGGTATACTAGCGGGCTATTGAAAGCCAAGCAGTGTAACTAGTTTTTTTTTTTATTAGTTATTGTTATATGTATTCGCCAATTAAATGGCAAGCACTGTAAAGTTTTATTTGTAAGCAAAAACTGTGCCCTTAACCATTTCTTAATTAAGCACTTAGCATGATTAAGCGTTTTTCATGGGGCAAGTTACAGCATATTATCTTTTGTGACTACAAAAGTGACTCTAGATTAATCACCTGAGTCATATGTTTTACTTTAGCTATTATATGCTTGAAAATACAGAAATAGTCACAAAACAGCGACCAAAATAGGTAAGGCCGAATGGCAAAATCAGCAAAAATCGAATTTGTCTGCACTGAGTGCGGCATGAACTATCAACGCTGGCAAGGTCAGTGTAAGTGTGGAGCGTGGAATACGCTGGCAGAATTTAAGCCTTCAGCGGGGCAATCGAAGCAAGCGGCAAGCCGTGCGGCAGTGGCAGGCTATGCCGGTATCGCTAGCGGTGGCTCAAAGAAAATCAATGAAGTTGCGACCACTGAGGCCGAAAAACGCCTTACAGAAATAGGTGAGCTAGACAGAGTATTGAGCGGTGGCGTAACCACAGGCTCTGTTAACATTATTTCTGGCGACCCTGGTGCCGGTAAAACCACCTTGCTGTCAGATTTAGTTGCACGTATGTCAAAGCTAATGCCTTCTTTATACTGCACAGCCGAAGAGTCTCTATCGCAGTTCAAAAACCGTGTGAATCGCTTACGTTTAGATTACAACGAAGATGAGCTTTACTTGCTGTCTGAAACCAGTGTTGAAGCCATCATTGAAGAGCTTGATAAAAACAAAATTAAGTTCGCGGTGATTGACTCAATTCAGGCCGTGGTAACAGAAACGGCAAATGGTAGCCCTGGTTCACCCTCACAGGTAAAAAGTGCAGCTCAGGCACTAACACAATACTGTAAGCAAAATGATGTAACTATGTTCATCATTGCTCATGTAAACAAAAATAACGAAATTGCTGGGCCGCAAACACTTGTACACATAGTCGATGCTTTATTACATATCGATACTAACGATGGGCAAATCAGAACCTTACGCGCTAATAAAAACCGTTTTGGCGATATCGATACCGTGGGTATTTTCAGAATGTGCGAGCGCGGAATGTTGAGCGTTGATAACCCAAGCGAAATCTTTTTATCTGGTTCTAGTACCGAGTCTCCGGGCTCTGCTATCACTTGTATCCGTAAAGGTAACCGTAACTTACTACTCGAAATACAATGTTTAACCACAGAAACCGAAGCCGAATTCCCGCAGCGGGTGTGTGTTGGCTTGAATATGAATCGTATCAAGATGCTAACAGGTATTTTACGTAAGCACACAAAAACAAAAATCTTCCACGATACTTTTTTCAACATTGTTGGTGGTTTAAAAATCGATGAGTCAGAGACTTGTATCGATTTAGCATTGGTAGCAGCACTTTTAAGCAGCTTGAACGAATTTGTTGTACCGCGTACCACCTGTATTATGGGTGAGCTAAGTTTAAATGGTGATGTAAGACCAATCGACAGCGGCGTACCTCGAGTTAAAGAAGCTGCGCAACACGGTTTTACTGAGATCTTTATTCCATATCGTAATTACCATAAATCAATGGAAGGCCTTGGTGCTAAGATCACCCCAGTAAAAACCGTGCATGAGCTATTGTCGTTAATAAACTAAATACAATTTGATACACTGATAAAAAATTTACACCAATTAAAGGAAATAAAATGAAGAAGTTAATTATTGCAGCGGTTGTTGCTGCGGCTGTCGGTGGCGTAGCTTACGCAAATTACGCAGCTACACAGGAAGTGAAAAAGGTGGTTGATAAGCAAATTAGTGCATTATCAATCCAAAGCGGTGTAGAAATTAAATACAGCGATATCTCAGCCAGTATTTTTGATAGCAGCATGCAGTTATCTGAGATCACGGTTTCAAATAGTTTAAGCAATGAGCCTGTCGCAACAATCGATAGCATTGATGTGTCGGGTTACGAAGTAGATGCAGTGCCGCCTCATACTGGTTTTGTTATGAAGAACTTTCGTTTTAGCGATGAATTTTTAGCGCAGCTGCCAGAAAACTCTAATAACAAGCTAGCATCAACAAGCTATAACGTTGACTCATCGCTTGATTATAATAAAGATTCAGGCGACAGCGACTTTGCTCTTAAAGTCACTGCAAATGAGGTGGCTGACGTTAACTTTAATCTTGGTTTAGCTAAAACCACAGCGCTGATGGAAGCATCACTTGCTGTGAGCCAGATGCAAAATGAAGCAGCTGATGGTCAGCTTACTTTAGAACAGCAGTTACAACAGCAATCGAAGATGATGGCAGCCCTCACTCAGTTAGAGCCACGTAGCATCAATATGTCGATTGCTGATGAAGGTGAGCTTAAAGCGGTCGTTGATAGCTTCTTAACTGCGCAAGGTATGACCCATGAGCAATTTAAGCAAGTCGTTGCGATGCAATTACAGCAAGTGCCAGTGAGCGAAGAACTTGCAACAGCGATTAGCAACTTTGTGAATGGTTTATCGTCTTTCTCAGTATCAGCTAAATTACCTGAAGGTAAAACTATGATGGAGATTAATCAGCAAATTCAAATGCTGATGGGTCAACCTGAAGAGCTTGCGAAATTCATCAACTTACAAGCAAGTGGCGAATAATCTCAAGCCTCTTCTGTAAACCTAACCTTAAAGTGACGAGTGATTTAACTTACTCACTTTAAGGTTGTTTTTTATCTGCATCACACCTTGGCTGTGCTCTAAAAACTTCTGTGCTAAAGCACGTTGAAAGCCTGTTTCTGCAATACCTTTTAGTTCAACAGTTTCACCTTCAACAATCACTTGTAAGTTTTCAATGTGAAAGTTAGGGTTACGAGTTAACTTCTGCAATGCCATTTGCTGTAAGCGCGGTTGCGCAGATGTGCTTGTTGTTAGCACACTAGTATTGGCGCTCACAGTCGTTGCGCAAGCAAGTAAAAACATACAACTCAATAAAGTAAGTACTACGGTTAATTTAAAGCGGCTCATACAATTCCCTCGTTAATCTAGTCTGCTGTGAACTATTGCTGAACCTGTTACAATTATTATTCCAATATTTAAGTTGTTGAATTTTATTGGTTTGTTTTTGTTGGTGTGATGTATGGGCAATAAAGTGTGAACTAATTACACAGTTAATAAGTAAAAAGGGTATGGCACAAAAATGCCGAGACAAGCTCGGCATTTTTACAGTAATGATGTTAAAGTTAAAACTAAAACTACTTCTTCTTCGTTTTAGCTTTGGCTTTTTTCTTTGCCTTCATTTTTACAGGATCTTTTTTCTTTTTAGATGGGATCTTCGCTTCTTTGTGCTGTGGCTCAAGCCCTTTAATTACTCGGCGTTTCAATTTTTGCTCAATGTAGCGCTCCACCTTACCAACAATTGCCACGTCATGAGCTTCAATAAATGAAATCGCAATGCCTTTTTTACCTGCACGACCAGTACGTCCAATACGGTGGACGTATACGTCTGCGGTACGTGGCATATCAAAGTTGATAACATGGCTGATATCAGCAACATCAATACCACGAGCAGCAACATCCGTTGCAACTAAGATATTGTTGCGACCAGAGTGAAAGTTCTCCATCGCTTTCATGCGCTTGTCTTGTGGCATTTCACCGCGTAACCAAGCTACACGAAGGCCCTCGTTGTTTAACTCACCAACTAATGTTTCTAGGCGCTCACGGGTTTTAACAAACACAATTGCTTTATGAATGTCGTCACCATTTAACGTTTCAACCAACATTTTTAGCTTGTGGTCGTAGTCATCAGCAAGGTGAACCCATTGATGGATTTTGCCTTTCTCTTTGCGTGAAGATTCGGCTTCAAGCAGTGCAGGGTCGTTTAAGATACGTTCTGCAAATAACTCAACGCTGTCACCTTCAAGGGTCGCTGAGAATAAGAAACATTGGCGGCGGTTACGTGCTTCATCACAAATGCGTAGCATTTCTTTACGAAAGCCCATGTCTAGCATGCGGTCAGCTTCATCAAGAATAAGCATTTCAACGTTTTCAGCATGGAAGTTCTCTGTTTCAAGGTACTCCATTAAACGCCCAGGTGTGGCAATGAGAATGTCGTTATTGCTTTCGAAAATTTCTCTGTGTGTCCCGTAGTTTATACCACCTGTTACAACCCCAATTTTAAGATGAGTTTGTGCTGCGAGTAATTCACATTGCTCATGAATTTGATAAGCAAGCTCACGGGTTGGTGTCATGATCAATACGCGCGCAAAGCCAGGATCGCGACGTGGGAAATCAAGCAAGTATTGAATTGCAGGGATCAAAAACGCGGCTGTTTTACCCGTACCAGTAGGGGCAGATGCCAAAATATCACGACCTTGAAGTGCTTCAGGGATCGCCTGTTGTTGAATACTGGTAGGCGTATCAAAACCCATTTTATTAATGGCATTTAACAGCTTGTTATCGATATCAAATTCAGAAAATTGCATAGAGTGACATAAATAGAGGACAATTGAGCCTAATTATACGCGTTAACGCGGCTGTGGTGAATGAAAAGGTGAAAAAATGTCAGGCTTTGTGTTTAAACAATTTACGGTAACGCAAACACGCACGGCGATGAAAGTATCGACCGATGGTATTTTGTTAGGGGCGTGGGCTGATTTAAGTGGTGCTAAGGGCATTTTAGACATTGGCACAGGCACAGGGTTGTTGGCGTTAATGGCAAAACAAAGAGCGCCTGAAGCAAAAGTAAGTGCCATCGAAATTGACGCGGGTGCCTGTAATGATGCTCGAGATAACTTTGCGGCTAGCCCTTGGCCAGAAATAAACCTTTTCGAAGGAGCTGTACAGTCGTTCAACGCAGCAGAGCCTTTTGATGCGATCATCACCAATCCACCGTATTTTAATGCGAGCCTAAAAGGTGAAAATGATGCTCGAAATACTGCCCGTCATACTGACGGCCTTAGCTTCAGCGAATTGATAGAAGCGTGTACTAGGATTAGCCACGGCAAAACGCTTTTGAATGTGATTTTGCCTTGCGTAGAGGCAAAACAATTCATTGCGGTAGCTGAGCAGGCAGGCTGGTACTTAAATCGCCATTGCTTGGTACGTACAACCGAGAAAAAACAACCAAGTCGTAGCCTGTTGTTACTCAGCCAAAACAACGGCGAATGTGATACATCATCGTTAACCATACATGCAGCTGATGGCAGCTATAGCCAAGATTATAAAGAGCTCTGTAAAGCTTTTTACCTAAAGATGTAATCGTTATTCAGCAATGCTCGCTTCAAGGCCATCTTCACTTAAAAGTAAAGTGTATGACTGCCCATATGATGCGTTGCAGATTGAGACTGGTTCATAAACTCGCTTATCTTCATCATTGAGCTTTGATACTTTTAAATCATCAGCGCAGTCATCAATGTGGTACCAGTAACTTAATTGATTTTGATATAAATTGACGATTTGATTTTCGATTTTTAAGCGAAGGTTTTCAGTTGCGAGAATACGTATAGCAAAAAAGTCATCTTTATCATCATTAGCTTTTTTGACGAGTGTTAAACGAAGCTTTTCTTCATTTTGCCAAGCCACAAAATGATAAGGTTGATTTTGCTCTACCTGATACATCTGTGTGGCTGAGTTAGTTATGTCGCTGTGATCGACTACATAAAATGAAATACGACTACGTTCATTGTGAGCATGTGTTACATCAATGGGAAGTGATTGCGATGCAAGCGTATCAATATAGTATTGAGAGTCTTTAACTTCTTGAGCATCACCAAACAGGTCAGTGTTTGCCATGTAATAGTCCACTTCTAAATCAGTGGTATTTACGAGTGTGTAATTGTTCTCATACATTTCATCGCCAAAGTTATGAGTTTCTTCAACTTCTAATTCATCACAACCAGTTAGCAAAATACTTGCGGCAATCATTATAGGTAGCGCACTTTTCATTGTTATTCCTTTTACAAATGAAGGAGCTGATTAGCATACTTATAAGTTATTGTACCTTTATTGGTTGTTAAATTGTACCGGTGGCTGTAATTGCATTACTTCATCAAGCTGAATTTGTTGCACATATTCAAGCTCTAATAGGGCGTCTAACACGGCTTTACTGTGCGACTTTTCTATTTCGGCACTGCAAAAGTCAATAATGCTAAAGCGGCGTTTTATCAGCAGGCCGTTGATGTCAGGTAAAGGATGTGTGGTTTCAATTAGCACGCGGGTTGTAGGGCAGGGATCGGCATAGCCTGAACGTAATAACTTTTTTAAATTAAACAAGTTATCATCAAGCCGACCCAGTTCAATGGCGGCTTTAGCGCTATCAGGAATAAATAATGGCTCAGCAAAGCGATTTATTTTTATTTCGCCCGTGGCGTTAATTGTAGCTACCTGATTACTGTCGTAACTGACAATATCACCGGTAATTAATGTGAATTGACTCATTGTGTTCCCTCGCAATGCTGTGTCGATTTCGGAGCTTAGAAAATGGTGTGTTTGGTTAAGCCCTGATATAGTGCCAAAGTCTTAAGTTTTATACGAGTTTTTTATGTTCCGTTTATCAATTGTTTTATCTGCCTTATTATTTTCTCAGTTGAGTTTTGCTGCATTGACGCCAGTGGGTCTTTGGAAAACTATTGACGAAGAAACGAATGAAGCGAAATCTTTAGTACGTATTAGTGAGCAAGATGGTGTATTGGTTGGTAGTGTTGAAAAAATCCTTAACCCAGCCAAGCAAGACGCAATCTGCGAAGAGTGTAAAGGTGATAAGAAAAATCAGCCAATTTTAGGGTTACAAATTATAGAAGGTGCTAAAGATGCCGGTGATGGTAGCTGGCAAGAGGGGGAAATTCTAGACCCAAACAATGGTAAAACCTATACCCTTAAACTAACACCACAAGAACAAGGTAAGGTACTTGAAGTACGCGGTTATATTGCATTTTTCTATCGTAATCAATACTGGCAACGCGTTGAATAATCATTAAAAAAGCCAAGCAATGCTTGGCTTTTTTATCCATGACTTACAAGCTTTCGCTGTACTCAGTCATGACTTGTTCAACCCAGCTTGCGATACGCTCATCGCTGAGCTCGTATTGACTGTCCTCATCAAGGGCTAAGCCAACAAATTGTTTGCCATCTTCAGTGAGTGCTTTTGAAGCCTCAAATTCATAACTTGCATCGTTAGGCCATTTGCCTAACAAGGTAATGCTTTGATCACAAATTTCATCGTGTAACATGCCAAGTGCGTCTTGGAACCACTGACCATAACCTTGTTGATCGCCCATACCAAACAGAGCCACGGTTTTGCCGTTTAGGTTAACATCTTTAATGTCGTCCCAGATTGATTCCCAATCTTCTTGCAACTCACCAAAATCCCAAGTTGAAATGCCGAAGATCACGAAATCAAATTGCTCTGCATTTTTTAATGGCTCATCTTTGATATTGTGAAGGCTCACTATATCGTGACCAATAATATCGCGAATTTTCTCTGCCGCTATTTCTGTGTAGCAGGTTGTAGAACCATAAAATAAACCAATCTGCATCGTATTTATCACTATGTATTTGCCTGATATGATAGGCGTAAGTTTACCGTAAGGTATAATCAATTGATACCTTGATAAGGATGAGAGTACGCGTGGCTGATAATAATTCACAAGCCCAAAAAGGTGTAATAACAGCAAATAACGCCGAACATTTAGAGTTATTTTTAGATACGCTGTATCTTGAGCAAGGAGTCAGCGAAAATACACTCGCCGCTTATCGCAGCGACCTTGAAAAGTTTTGCCAATTTTTAAAAGATAAAGACCTACTAGCTGTTCGCTCTGATGATATTGAAGCGTATTTAGCATACCGTGTTGATTTAGGGCTAAAGTCGCGCAGCACTGCACGAAGCATCAGTGCCCTTAAGCGTTTTTATCAGTATTTTGTGCGCGAAAAAGCCATTGCCGATTCGCCGATGGTCAATATTGCTCAGCCAAAAGCTGGGCAGTCATTACCAAAAACGCTGTCAGAAGCCGAAGTCGAAGCTCTGCTTGCAGCCCCAGACATAGAAGATCCTATGGGACTTCGCGATAAAGCCATGCTTGAGCTGTTATATGCTACTGGGCTTCGTGTTACTGAGCTGGTGGGACTCAGAATGGAGCAAATTAATCTGCGCCAAGCGGTGGTCTTTGTAAAAGGTAAGGGTAATAAAGAGCGTTTAGTTCCCCTAGGCGAAGAAGCAATGTACTGGCTTGAGCAGTTTTTAAAAGTGGGTCGTTCGCAAATGATTAAACATGCCACTGACTTTGTGTTCCCATCAAAGCGCGGGATTGGCATGACACGACAAACTTTTTGGCATCGCATCAAACACTATGCTATTTTGGCATCAGTTGAATCGCCGTTATCACCGCATACGCTCAGACACGCGTTTGCAACGCATTTGCTTAATCATGGGGCGGACCTTAGAGTCGTGCAAATGATGTTAGGTCACAGTGACTTATCAACAACACAAATTTATACCCATGTAGCGAATGAAAGATTGAAGTCGGTACACGAGCAACATCATCCACGTGCTTAGTGCAAGATTTTTAAAGATGTACCGGTCTATATAAAAAATGATCAGGATATAGGATATTTATGAAAAAGTTAGTTTTAGCCACAGCACTACTAGGCACAAGCTTAAATGTGTTTGCCAATGGCGTATCAACAACAGATGCTGCTGATGCCCCTATTATTGCTAAGTTTGCTGAATTAGGCGTAACCGTTAAGCAAATCAACCCAAGCCCAGTGGCAGGCCTTAAAGAACTAATTACTGATAAAGGCGTGCTGTACGCAAGCCCTGACGGTCAATTTCTAATGCAAGGAACACTGATTGACCTTAATAACCGAGTTAATCTAACAGAGCATGCACTGAGCGATGTACGTAAAGAAGGCATTGCTGAGTACGAAGACTCAATGATCGTTTACAAAGCGAAAAACGAAAAGCATTCAATCACAGTCTTT
Organism: Pseudoalteromonas sp. P80D2; assembly: GCF_036680945.1. Classification (NCBI taxonomy): domain Bacteria; kingdom Pseudomonadati; phylum Pseudomonadota; class Gammaproteobacteria; order Alteromonadales; family Pseudoalteromonadaceae; genus Pseudoalteromonas; species Pseudoalteromonas sp. P80D2. Next base: position 65,433 of record NZ_JAZDAR010000026.1, on the reverse strand, counting down.
ACCGATATTACCTGTGGTTACTGCCGTAAGTTACACCGTGAACTTGATGATTTCTTAGATGCGGGTATCACGGTTAAATACCTAGCTTTCCCACGTGGGGGCTTACGTGGTAAAGGTTACCAAGATCTAATGAATGTATGGTGTGCTAAAGACCCTGCTGAAGCGTTAACAGAAGCAAAAGCGGGTGCAGAAGTCGCAGACGTGCCAGGTTGTAACGCGCCAATTGCTGAGCATTACCAACTAGGTCAAAGCTTTGGTATGTCGGGTACTCCAGCAATTATTTTAGAAGATGGCACCATGATCCCAGGTTATCAATCAGCTGCGCAAATTAGCCAAGCGCTTGATGCCTTACCAAAAACATCTTCATAACTGATTTTTTAAACGAAAAGGCCTATTTTTCGTAGGCCTTTTTTATTTGTATTAAGCAAAGAAGTACCATTTCCGACATGGAAAAAATAATTCAAGCTCGTCCTCATGTTGATGATTCGCATTTACCACACCATTTACACCCTGTAATTAAGCAAATATATGCGACTCGACAGGTGCAAAGTGCCACCGAACTCGATAATAGCGCTGCGACATTACATGACTTTAAGTTGTTTAAAGATATCGACAAAGCTGTGGTGCTATTGCAACAAGCCCTCGCGGCTCAAAGTCGCGTGTTAATCGTCGGTGACTTTGATGCCGATGGCGCAACCAGCACAGCAACCTTAATGCAAGGTCTTGCTATGTTTGGCTTAAAGAACCTTGATTACTTGGTACCTGACAGATTCAGCCTAGGTTATGGCTTAAGTCCTGCGCTTGCTGAGCAAATAGTGACTATGCAACCCGAGCTGGTGATCACTGTTGATAACGGTATTTCATGTATAGATGGCATTGCAATTGTTAAGCAAGCGGGTATTAAAGTGCTGGTAACTGACCACCATTTGCAAGGTGAAGCTCTGCCAGATGCTGATGCCATCGTGAACCCGAATCGTCATGACTGTCAGTTTCCATCGAAATCAATAGCAGGCGTTGGGGTCGCTTTTTATCTGCTTATTGCTTTACGTAGCCACTTACGTGAACAAGGATATTTTCAGCACAACCCAATGCCAAATTTGGCTGAGTTACTTGATATTGTAGCCCTTGGTACCGTTGCCGATGTGGTCGCGCTTGATGCCAATAACCGAACCTTAGTCCATCAAGGTTTAGCACGTATTCGCAGTGGTAAAACACGCCCAGGTATCAGTGCCTTAATCGAAGTGGCAAATCGTAATGCTGCCCGTTTAAGTGCCAGTGACTTTGGCTTTTCATTAGCGCCACGCTTAAATGCTGCAGGGCGTCTTGATGATATGAGTTTAGGTATAGCCTGTTTGTTATCAAGCGATATAAATCAAGCACGCCGAATTGCCGGTGAGCTCGACAGCCTCAATCACGAGCGCCGTGAAATAGAGCAGGGCATGCAAACGGAGGCACAAGCTGTGCTTGACCGTTTAGCATTTAAAACTGAGTCAGTGCCTGATGCCATTTGTTTATATCAAGCTGATTGGCATCAAGGTGTGATTGGTATTTTGGCTGGCCGCTTAAAAGAAAAGTATCACCGCCCGACGATTATTTTTGCAGCGGGCGATAACGGCGAAATAAAAGGCTCTTGCCGCTCCATTGAAGGGCTGCATATGCGTGACTTACTTGAGCGAGTAAATACGCTCTATCCGCATTTAATCAGTAAATTTGGTGGTCATGCTATGGCGGCCGGGCTGAGTATCAATGAGCAATGTTTTACTGAATTTAAAACCGTGTTTGAGCAAATGGTAACAGACACACTCACTGAAGAGCATAAGCAAAGTATTTTACTTACTGATGGTGAATTACCTAATGAGTGCTTTTCGATGGAGTTTGCCAACTTACTAAAAAATGCCGGCCCCTGGGGGCAGCAATTTCCAGAACCAGTGTTTGAGCATGTATTCGAAGTGATACAGCAGCGCATTGTCGGTGAAAAACACTTAAAACTAGTTTTAAAACATCAGTCTGGACGATTAGTTGACGGCATTGCATTTGGTGTTGATGTGCGTGCATGGCCAGATACCGAAGTGCGTTATGTGAAAGCTGCTTATCAACTCGATATAAATGAATTCCGTGGTAAATTCTCGTTACAGTTGATTATTCGAGAGCTACAAAAAGCGACATAAAAATATCGTTATAATCGACATAAAAGGCTAATAAAACGCTCGGTTTTTTGTTAAAATCGGGCGTTTTTAATATTTGTAGATAATTTACCGTATTTATTGTCGATAACGGTGCGCGGTAAATCAGCCATTTTGGAGTAATGTACATGTTTGAAGTGAATCCTGTGATTAATCAAATCAAGGAAATTCGCGAACGTACTGAACTGCTTCGGGGGTACCTTTGACTACCCTCTTAAGAAAGAGCGGTTAGAAGAAGTTAACGCAGAACTTGAAGATTCAGCAGTGTGGAATGAGCCAGAGCGAGCTCAAGCACTTGGCCGTGAAAAGTCGGCACTCGAAGCTATCGTTGAGACCATTGATAATCTAGTGTCAGGTACCGAAGATGTTGAAGGTTTAGTCGAGCTTGCTGTTGAAGCAGAAGATGAAGAAACCTTCGCAGAAGCCGAAGCTGAATTAGGCGATTTAAACGCACAGCTTGAAAAGCTAGAGTTCCGTCGTATGTTCTCAGGCGACCATGACCAAAACGATGCTTACCTTGATTTACAATCAGGTTCTGGCGGTACCGAAGCCCAAGACTGGTGCAACATGCTACTACGTATGTATTTACGTTGGGGTGAAGCAAAAGGCTTTAAAGTTGAACTGGTTGAAGCAACTGATGGTGATGTGGCTGGTATCAAAGGCGCAACAGTGCGCTTTGTTGGCGAATATGCATACGGTTGGTTACGTACAGAAACAGGTGTTCACCGTTTAGTGCGTAAGAGCCCGTTCGACTCAAGTGGTCGTCGTCATACCTCGTTTGCATCGGCATTCGTTTACCCAGAAATCGACGATAATATCGAAATTGATATTAATCCGGCAGACTTACGTATTGACGTTTACCGCGCATCAGGCGCCGGTGGTCAGCACGTAAATACAACAGAATCTGCGGTTCGTATTACGCATATACCAACTAACACTGTTGTACAGTGCCAAAATGAGCGTTCACAGCACAAGAATAAAGACCAAGCAATGAAGCAGTTAAAAGCGAAATTGTTTGAGCTTGAAATTCAAAAGCAAAATGCTGAGAAACAAAGCCAAGAAGATGCTAAATCTGATATTGGCTGGGGTAGTCAAATTCGTTCATACGTACTTGATGACTCGCGTATTAAAGACTTACGTACAGGCGTTGAAAACCGTAATACACAAGCGGTTCTTGACGGCGACTTAGATAAATTTATTGAAGCCAGCCTTAAATCTGGCCTATAACCACCAAGCTAAAAAAGAGCTAAAAAATGACTGATCAAATCCAAGACGAAAATAAGTTAATCGCTGAGCGTCGTGGCAAATTAGACGCAATCCGCGAAAATTGCCCAGCCAACGGTCATCCAAACCAATTCCGTCGTGAACATTACACGGCTGATTTGCAAGCTGAGTTTGGTGATAAATCGAAAGAAGAATTAGTTGCTGAGCAACACGTTGTATCAGTAGCAGGTCGTATTCTTGCAAAACGTGGTCCTTTCCTTGCGTTACAAGACATGAAAGGCCAAATTCAAGCGTACGCATCAAAAGACGTACAAAAAGAATTAAAAGCAAAATATGGTCAACTTGATATCGGTGACATCATCGGTGTTAAAGGCGCACTAAATAAATCAGGTAAAGGTGACCTATACGTAGAAATGACAGAGTACGAGTTACTGACAAAGTCATTACGTCCGTTACCAGAAAAATTCCATGGTTTATCTGACCAAGAAACTAAATACCGTCAACGTTATGTTGACTTAATTACTAATGAAGCGACGCGTGAAACCTTCCGTATTCGCTCAAAAGTTGTTGAAGGTATCCGTCGTTTCTTAGCTGATCGTGACTTCATGGAAGTTGAAACGCCGATGTTACAAGTGATCCCGGGTGGTGCGTCTGCACGTCCATTCGTAACACACCACAATGCACTTGATATCGATATGTACTTACGTATTGCCCCTGAACTTTACTTAAAACGTTTAGTTGTGGGTGGCTTTGAGCGTGTATTCGAAATCAACCGTAACTTCCGTAACGAAGGTTTATCAACGCGTCATAACCCAGAATTCACAATGATCGAATTCTACCAAGCATACGCTGATTACATTGACCTGATGAACATCACTGAAGACATGCTACGTACTGTTGCGACAGACGTACTTGGTACACCAATTGTTGTAAACACAACGAAAGATGAAAATGGTGAAGTGGTTGATTCAGTAGAGTACGACTTTGGACAACCTTTTGCTCGTTTAACAATGAGCGAGGCTATCCTTAAGTACAACCCAGACTTTGATGCTGCGGTATTTAATGACCCTGAAAACCATTTTGAAGAACTTAAAGCGTACGCGAAGCAAGTACACGTTAAGATCCCAGAAAACTGCGTATGGGGCCCAGGTAAATTCTTATGTGAAATCTTCGAAGAGACAGCTGAGCATAAGCTAATTCAACCGACTTTCATTACCGCTTACCCGTGGGAAGTATCTCCACTTGCACGTCGTAACGATGAAAACCCGTTTGTAACTGACCGCTTCGAATTCTTCGTTGGCGGCCGTGAATTAGCAAATGGCTTCTCTGAGCTTAACGATGCACAAGACCAAGCAGAGCGCTTTACTCGTCAAGTTGAAGAGAAAGACGCTGGTGATGATGAAGCGATGCACTACGATGATGACTATATCCGTGCATTAGAATACGGCTTACCACCAACAGCGGGTGAGGGTATTGGTATCGATCGTCTAGTGATGTTATTTACTGACTCACCAACAATTAAAGACGTGATCCTATTCCCACACATGCGTCCTCAAGCTGATTAATCAGCTAAAAGTCTTGAAAACGCCGCTTTTTAGCGGCGTTTTTGTTATCAGAAATTTCTGATTTTTATTGCTCTCAATTTTAATACTCAATTGTAATTAGCTGATCTAAAAAGAAATGCTGAATTAGTCTTCCAACAAAGTTACTAAGTTGTAAAATTTTTCTACAAATACAAAGGCCAATAGTATTATTTTTAGCCAAGATATGACATCATTGCGCAATTCTCGTTCAATGTATAAATGGACTTAATAATAATGACTAAAAAGCCTTCGCCGTTGCCTACAGATACGAACAAAAGCGAGCATCAACGTGAAGATTTTTATCGTGCTTGCATAGCCGAATTCCAACAATTGGGTTATCAAGATCAATACCTCGCAGAGTTAACTGATGAACTAATCCCATTGACGGGTCTTGAGCCGTTGAGTGATAAAGAAAAAACGGCGAAAGGATAAACAAAAACAAGCTGTTTAGGCTCGTTATGGACAATCTATAACCATCTATGCTATTTTCCTTGAAAAGTGTTTGACATATTTCCTGAAATCTTTATTATACGCCCCACAAGACGGAGAGGTGGCCGAGTGGCCGAAGGCGCTCCCCTGCTAAGGGAGTATAGGGTTTGTAGCTCTATCGAGGGTTCGAATCCCTCCTTCTCCACCATTTTTCCTAAAATGGCATGTCTTGAAAGTAATATGTGTGGACGCGTAGCTCAGCTGGATAGAGTACCTGGCTACGAACCAGGCGGTCGGAGGTTCGAATCCTCCCGCGTCCGCCACTTTTTACTTTAACTCTGCATCGAGTATAAGATGTTAGTAAATTTGGTCGGAGGTTCACTCTTTCAAGAGACGTCCCGCAACCGCCACTTTTTACTTTGACTCTGCATCGAGTATAAACTTGAGTCTCTTGCTAAGAGAATAAATTAGCAATATTCAAATGTGCGTGTGGACGCGTAGCTCAGCTGGATAGAGTACCTGGCTACGAACCAGGCGGTCGGAGGTTCGAATCCTCCCGCGTCCGCCACTTTCTCTTAGAAAGTGACATAAGCCGACAAGCTGTCGGTTTTTTTGTGTCTTTAAGATACAGTCAATGCAAGACTTAAACATGCATCATCACACTGCGGACGCGTAGCTCAGCTGGATAGAGTACCTGGCTACGAACCAGGCGGTCGGAGGTTCGAATCCTCCCGCGTCCGCCACTTTTCTCTTAAGTAGAGTTAAAGTGACATAAACCGACGAAAGTCGGTTTTTTTGTGCCTGCAATTCGCGTAGGAGCGACTTCAGTCGCGAACATCACGCTCCCACACCCCAAATTAAACCCCAACTCAAAATGCAAAAATGCACCCCGTAGGCGTGAAACTTGTTTCGCGCGCATCACGATGCTGTCGCCATAAATGACGACCTACAGGTAGGAGCGACTTCAGTCGCGAACACCTCACTTCCACTCCACAAATAAAACCCCCAACTCAAAATACAAAAAATGCACCCCGTAGGCGTGAAACTTGTTTCGCGCGTATCAAGATGTAGTCGCCATGAATGATGATCTACACCTCTCACATCTTGCTATCTATCCCAGAATAACCATTTCTCTATATTAGGTTCATGCTCATGCATTATTTACATTTAACAGACAAAGGGTACAATCTCGCTAATATAATAATAATTAAACCAATATCCCTTGCGTCTATTTCATTTATTCTTTTTTTATTGCATTTTGCTTGGTTCGTTTGCTGCGCAAAGCGAGCCAGTTGCATCACAATCAACACCATTAAACCAACAACAAATCCAAGCACTCAAATTTGAATCTCCAATTAAAGCAGATTGGTTGTTTAGTACTTACCAAGAGTCCGTATTTAATTCATCAATTTTGGTCTTAGAGGCCGGTGATAAAAAGTCGCCGCCTTTGCTGCTTGTGCATGGTTTAGGCGTATTAGGTATGCAAGATTGGTTTGGGGTTATGCCTGAACTCACTAAGCATTATCATGTTATTGCGATTGATTTACCTGGTTTTGCTCACTCAGAAAGCCCCGAAGGGCGTTACTCTCCTCGCAATTATGCTGCTGTACTGGCGGAAGTGGTCGATCACTATATTGCTGAACCAACCACGGTTGTGGGTCACTCGATGGGGGGCGCGGTCAGCCTGTATTTTGCTGGCAAATACCCGGAGAAACTCAATAAACTGGTGCTAGTCGACGCAGCGGGTATCTTACATAAAGTGGCATTTATAAAGCCTATCTCCAACGTACCTAAGCCTAATACTAAGCTACCTAAATTTCTCTCAACTAAGTTAGCTCAGCTCAATGATTTTACAACCGGACTCATTGAAGAAGGGACGATTGATTCATACCTGACAGAGTTATTGCAGCGTAGTGATGGTGCGTGGAAGCTAGTAATGGGTGAAACACCAAATATGAATGCAGCGCTGAGTTTAGTTGAAGAAGACTTTAGCGAGATTGTCAGCAATCTGAAAATAGAAACACATATTATTTGGGGTGAAGAAGATGCCGTCGCTCCATTACGAACTGCAAAAGTATTGAACAGCCAGCTAATCAATAGTGATTTAGCTACTTTGCCTGATGTGGGTCATGTGCCAATGAAGCAACAGCCCAGCCAGTTTTTAGCTTTATTAAATAGTGCATTAACTGGGGAAGTTAAAAAGCCAGCCAGTGCAGAAGTTTCTGATAAACAAATCGAGACATTTCATTGTGAAGATCAGCACAGCCGCAAGTTTTCAGGCCATTACCGTCATATGATCATTGAAGACTGTAATAATGTGTTACTTAAAAATGTGGTTGCTGAATCTATCCGTATTAAAGATTCTTTAGTGAGATTAGAAAATGTAAGCTTATCAGGGGCTAAACTCGCTTTGAATATTAAGCGTTCTGTGGTTGAACTAACCAATGTCACTATTACGGCACAACAAGGTGTAAAACTGAATGAAAGCCGATTTGATGGTGCTGGTGTGCAAATCAATGCATCTGAGCATGCAATAAGCGTTGTCGATGACAGTAATATTATATTCTCGTTAAGTAGAATCCATAGCCCGATATACCAAGGTTTGGCACATGATGCCATAGAAGTAGAAAAAGGAATTATTGATGACCGCTTTAAATAGCATCCCTTTTGTTAAATTAGCAGCGTGCTCGCTGTTTTGTGTCGCTTTACTAAGTGGTTGCAAATCAACAAAGACTGAGCAACAACAATATGCTGATCTACAAGATAGTTTTAGTTATGAAACGTACAGGGGAGTGTCGAATACCAGTGTCGATACCATTGCTTATGGTTATAACAAACTGCAAAAAGAACAGTTAGAGCAAATAGGTGCAATTGAGCCAACACTGACTCATGCCATGATGAGCTACATTTTGAGCCTTGGTGTAAGTAAAGATTTTGCAATTGCAGAAAGCGACTTAGCGCTTGCTAAAGCGACTGATATGCGGGGTAAATATTTAGCATACAGTGCTCAGTCTTTAGCTTTTTATAACAAAGGCTGGCGTAAAATGGCTAAACAAAAAGCTGACTTCATTCGCACCGATCCTTTGTTTGCGACAGTGAGCCAGAGCTATCCAAAAGAGCAGCTTATTTCTTATCTTATTATTGGCAGTGTTGCAGTACGCGATGGTGACCTAGCGACAGCACAAAACATGTTTTATGTGATTGGTGAGCAGATTGAAAAACCCTGGTTACCAAGCTTAGCAAAAGCGTTAACGATAACCCTAAATGGCTCAACAATAGACTCATTAATCATGCTAAAAGATATCAGCACAGATCCCTCTTTAAACGGCTATGAACGTGAGAAAATAGCCGAGCTGATGGATGTTGCGCAAAGCAAATTAAGCGATAAAAAGAAGCGTCAAAAAATCACCTATATTGCTGACGATTTCTTTCTCGACCGCATTAAGGATAAAAGCTCAACGCTATATCGTGATTTGATCACTGACTTACAAAAATACACTGAGCAAGTTCTGTAATCTCTTTATAAGTTGAGTGTAGTTTCACACTCAACTTCACCTAAATCCTCACTGTTTCAAATCCTTTACGCATTAAAACCGAGTTAATTTGCTTCACGGTCAATTTGTGTTAGATTTAATAAAATATTCCAAAAATAATAACAAGTGGGAATTTTATTTTATGTATGCGAAAGGTGCATATCAAAAACGGCTGGCTATAAGTTGCGGCTTGATGCTTTTGACTGGTTGTGAAGCGAACACAGAAAAAGCCCCATTAACCGACCAACAATACTTTGAGCAAGTAATGTTAGCACCCGCTATTTTGCCAAAAGACTTATCTAATAGCGGCTGTTTATCACTCGAAAATGAAAGCAACCTGCAAGGTTATAAATCAGCGGCTGAGGTTAATTACCAGCAGGCGGGTTGGCAAAACAGAGTTGCGGCCGATTGGCAGTATTTTTTAGCCCCAGAGCAACCGGGCAAGCTACTCCTAATCGATTATCAAGTTCAATCTGGGCAATTAGCTTACCGGTATTTAAGTGACGGCAGCCACAATGAGTTGTATGAACCTTGGAGTTCATCAAAAATTCAAGCGTTTAGCGGTGCGCTGTCAAAAGTAAGGCAATCCCACCCAGAGCTTGGTGCAGCTTCTTTTGCCGGTGATATGGCACTGGCTGATTTGATCAGCAGTATTAATAGTTACGAAGCATTTGGCAAAGCCGATGGTAATTCAAATGCGATAGCCAGCTATTTTGTCAATGTGGCAGGGCGCGAATATTTACGTGGGCTTTTTAATGATGGCTGGCTAAAACTAGAGGATGAGCGTTTGTTATTTAACGGCGCATATGGCTCAGAGCAGTTTATTCCATCAGACGAATACTGGCATAACCCTGCCAATAATGAGCTTGATGCAAAGATACCTCGATACAAAGCAAGCAGTGATGATCCTGGCTATTTAGGGTATCGTTGTGAGAGTTGTGGTTTAACGGGCAACAAAGCAATGACCACACTTGCTCAAGCGGAATGGTTAAAACGTCTGGTTAGTCATCAGCGTGAACCAAGTACGCAAATGCCTTATTTACAAGCAAGTGATGTTGATGTGCTACTTAACGGCACAGGTCATACAGATGAACATGCTCCTGTAGGCGGTATGATTGTGGGTATCAGTCATATCGTTACAAATGCATTGGCAAATGTTATTGCGCCAAATGATAGTCGCTCTGCAAAAGAAGTGCTCGATAGCGCAACGAATGGGCAATGGCGTGTTTGGCAAAAAATTGGCTGGGGGCCAAGTGAAACGCGCTCCACCACAGAAACCGTAATGTTGGCACATGTGTGTTTAGGCAATTACCAAGGTGGTCGTGAGTTTACGTTTAGTGTACAGCAGTCAACTTCGGGGGCCGACGAAGCCAATTTGCCAATAGTCGGTAAGCAAATGCAGCAAAAGTTGCAGCATGCTTTTACAAAATTATTAGATTAACGCGTTCAATAAGAATTAAGGTACAGCTATGCGTCGTTCAATTATCGCTTTATCAATTACTTTAGGTGTTGCTTTTAGTGCACCTATGCATGCTGAGGGTTGGCAATCAGATGTTATCGGGGTCACGCACTCACAGCTTTCGCCCAGCTACTGGCTAGCACAAGGTGCATCGGCAAAAGTGATCATGACAGAGGCGCAAATTGCAGCCTTCAACGAGAAATTAATTAAAGAAAATAAATACATTGTTGATCCTCTTTCATTTCAAAAATCGCTCACTAAAGACGAGTTAACAAGCGCCATTCATTCGGCAAGTTCAATTCCAAAAAGCCCGCGCTTTTTTACCGACGGCCGCCAACTCACTGCGAAAGACTTTGCCAAATATCAGGAAAACTTAAACCTTAATAAGGTCGCAGATAACAATGAGGTACGTTTTGCTGTAGTCGTTAAGCGCACTGCATTACGTACTTTTCCAACTTGGGATCGGGTTTTAAATAGCGGCCTTGATCAAGACTTAGATCGCTTTCAAGAAAGCGGGATGTTTCCGGGCGAAGCGGTTGCTGTATTACATCAAAGCGCAGATAAAAAATGGTTGTTAGTACGTGCTTACAACTACCTAGCGTGGACGCCTGCCGAAGATCTTGCCTTTGCTGATGCAGATAAAATAAAAGCCTATCGTGAACAAGATGACTTCTTGGTTGTAACCGGTGCAAAAGTAAATACTGCTTATGTGCCAAATGATGAAGGCCTCTCAGAAGTTCAGCTCGATATGGGAGTGCGCTTACCATTAGTTGATAGTGAGCAAGTACCGTATTTGCTAAATGGTCAAAATAGCTATGCTAGCCATGTTGTACAGTTACCAACCCGCGATGAGCAAGGCCAACTTGTTATTAAACCTGCGATGATCAGTAAAACTGCCGATGTAAATTTAGGCTACCTAGACTACAACGAACAGAATCTAATTAAACAGGGCTTTAAGTTTTTAGGTGAGCGTTATGGTTGGGGTCATGATTATAATGGCCGTGACTGCACTGGGTTTGTTGGTGAAATTTATAAGAGCTTTGGCCTACTAATGCCGCGTAATTCAGGGCAGCAAGGCAGTAGTGAATACGGGCAAAATAATCGCTTTGATAAAAATACAGCGGCGGATGCTAAGTTGCCAAAGGTTAAAAACATGGCGATTGGCGATCTAATTTATATTCCGGGTCATGTAATGATGTACCTAGGGGAGCATCACGGTGAGCCTTATGTTATTCATGACGTTAAAGGCTTAGGTTATAACAAAGGCGATGGTAGTTTTTATAGTAGTGCCTTGAATGGGGTGTCGGTCACGCCATTATTGCCACTTAGATTATCTCAAGAAACCAGCTACTTAGATCGTATTTATAACATTAAGCGTATTCGCTAGAGGCCAATATGAAAATTAAAGCTGTTCGCTTTGCAAAGCTCAAAGTGCCATTAGTTACCCCATTTAAAACAGCACTGAGGGAAGTGAGTTTTATTGAGGATTTAGTGGTTTTAATTGATACCGAATGTGGCCAAATTGGCTATGGCTCTGCGGCCTCAACTCCGGTTATTACAGGCGATACCCATCAAGGAATGATAGCGGTCATTCAGCAGTTTATTGCCCCTAAATTAGTGGGGCAAGAAATCGAAAACATTAACCAGCTTACCCACATTATTCAATCAACGGTGGTTGGTAACAGTAGTGCAAAAGCAGCGTTAGAGTTGGCGGTTTATGACTTGTGGGGCAAGCTCTATCAAGCGCCTTTATATAAGTTACTTGGCGGTGGAAAGTCAGCGCTGAAAACCGATATCACCATTAGTGTCGGTAACATAGATAAAATGCTCAGTGATTGTCAGCGAGCGGTTGAGCAAGGTTTTGATGTATTAAAAATAAAAATCGGTAATAACCTTGATCAAGATATTGAACGAGTAAAAGCAATCCATGCAGGGTTTGCCGCTAAGGCGCAGCTGCGTTTAGATGTAAACCAAGGCTGGAATGCCAAGCAAACTGTGTTTGCACTACAGCAACTTGAGCAAGCAGGCGTGGTATTAGAGTTGGTTGAGCAGCCAGTAAAAAGCAGTGATATTCAAGGGCTCAAATATATTACTGAGCGAGTGAATACCCCGATTATGGCCGATGAAAGCGCCTTTTCACCGAAGCAAGTGATCCAACTTTTAGAGCTTGGCGCAGTTGATATTATCAATATTAAATTAATGAAAACGGGCGGCTTAAGCCGAGCAATTGAGATTGCTAATATCACAGCCCAATACCAAGCAGAGTGTATGATAGGTTGTATGCTAGAGGGCAGTATTGCCGTAGCTGGTGCTGCACATTTAGCCTCTGCCAAAGCACAGCAAATCAGTAAAATCGATTTAGATGGCCCAGCCCTTGGTCAGTATGACCCAGTGCAAGGGGGCGTTGAATTTAGCGGTCCACAAATACGCTTATCGGATGCCCCTGGTCTTGGCATTGAATCAATAACGGGGCTTGAACTTATTACAAACGGAGTATGGCCAGCATGAAAAAACTAGTCAGTCTTATTGCAGTTATGAGTTTATCGGCTTGTGCCAGCAAAGAGTTACCTAAACCTGTTATTGATAACAGTCATAAACAACTTGTGGTGGTGGTCGCTAATGATAGTGATGCCATTGATGCCACTCTTTATCGCTTTGAAAAAACCGCTGGCAGCTGGCAACAACAAGGCCAGCAACACGCGGTGGTACTAGGTCGTACTGGCCTTGCGTGGGGAGTGGGGCTGCATCCTGCACAGCCAGGTCAGCAAAAACAAGAAGGCGATGGTAAAGCGCCAGCAGGTATTTTTGAACTTGGTACTGCTTTTGGTTATTTAGATTCATTGCAAACGAACCTCAGTTATCAAGCAATGACAGCAAATGATTATTGTATCGATGTGAAAGGCTCACCGTTTTACAACCAATTGGTTGATAAAACACAAGTTGGTGAAGACGCCGTAAAAGACTCTTCAGAGTGGATGCGTCGTGATATATACAGCCAAGATAATCTTTATAAAAAAGGCATTGTTGTTAAGCATAACCCAAGCAATATCAATGGTGCGGGTAGTTGTATCTTTATGCATTTATGGCGGGCACCAAGTAAGCCAACAGCAGGTTGTACAGCAATGACAGAAAGCGATATGGATGCTCTACTTGCTTGGTTAGATGAGCGTAAAAAACCGTTATTAGTCAGCTTAACCAAAGCGCAATATCAACAAAAGCAAAGTCAGTGGCAATTACCTAACTTAGCTAAATAAAAATAATAAAATAAAAGTATTTTAATTTTGTCATAATGATGGAATAATATATTCCATCAAGGTTTGGGTTAGGATAATAAATGAGTGCAAATTACGCTTTTCTCGATTGGCTAGTATTCGCAAGTTACGGTGCAATTTTATTGCTAAGTGGCTGGTGGTTTAATCGCAAACGCGCTAACTCAAGCCAAGATTTTTTTCTAGGCGGAAATAGCATGCCAACTTGGATGGTGGCTATTTCTGTTTTAGCGACTTCGCAATCTGCGGCAACGTTTATTGGTGGGCCTGATCAAGGCTATCAAGGTGATTTTTCATATATTGCGACCAATATCGGCGCGTTTATTGCGGCATTTATTGTATCGGCGTTTTTAATTCCAAAGTTTTACCAGCAAAAAGTGTATACCGTTTACGAACTGCTTGAAAAACGTATCGGACCAAAAGCTAAGCGCCGTAGTGGCTTGATGTATTTATTTGGCCGTGTATTTGCCAGTGGCGCCCGTTTGTATATGGCAGCGATTGCTGTGGCGATGATTCTATATGGCAATATCGATGCCGACAGTGTGGTTATCGCAACTTTAGTACTGGCGCTTGCAGGTCTGCTTTATACCTTTTTGGGTGGCATTCGCAGCGTTATTTATTCTGATGTACTGCAAAGTATCGTTTATGTCAGTGCGGCTATTGCGGTTATCTGGTGCTTGCTGAGTGTTATTCCGGCTGATTTCTCAACCATAATTGCGACTTTGAGTGAGCCAAGTCCTGGTGCAGACTCAAAACTCGCGCTGTTTAAATTTGATTTAGATTTTGGCCCGTCAGGGGTATTTAACATGGCCTCTGTGTTAACGGGGTTTGTGCTGTTAAATATCGCCGCATTTGGTTTAGACCAAGATATGACGCAGCGCTTATTAACCTGTAAAAGTCCAAAAGAAGGCAGTAAAGCGTTATTACTATCGGTGGTGATGGTGATCCCGGTTATGGCTATTTTTATCTTTATTGGTTTGCTGCTTTATATTGTTTATCAGCAACCTGCATTAATGAATAACGAAGCTGGGCAAACGGTTGTACAAGAATTTAACGGCGAAAAAATCACTATCTTTATGTACTACGTATTAAACGAAGTACCAGCCGGGGTTAAAGGTTTAGTTAGCGTGGGTATTATTGCAGCTGCTATTTCTACTTTGAACTCAGGGCTTAGTTCGATGTCTTCAGTCATTGTACAAGATATCTATCGCCCGTATTTAGAAAAACATAACAAGCAAGTAAGCGATCATCACTTTGTAAAAGCGGGTCGTGTGGGTATGGCACTAGTGAGCCTTGCCTTAGCGCTGATGGCTATTCTTTGTTATTTCTGGCAGCAATACAGTGATATGCCATTATTAAAATTTGCGTTAAGTGTAATGGTATTTTCGTACAGCGGTTTGTTAGGTGTGTATTTTACTACCTTGTTCACCAAACGAGGCAGTGAAGGCTCAGTGTTAGCAGCGCTAATAGCGGGCTTTATGGTGACCTTATTAATGCAGCCGTACATGATTGACTGGTTACTACCCGAATCAATGCGCTTTTACTTAGGATTTACTTGGCAGCTATGCATAGGTACATTGCTCGCAACATTGGTGTGTTGCCTTGGTAAAGCGGCAGACGAGAAGAGTGCGTAAATGGCTGTACGCTATGTTTTAGCCATCGATGGTGGCGGCACCAAAGTGTTAGCAGAGCTAAAAGAGCAGGCAAGTGGCGCGACTTTTCGTGCCCAAGCGGGTTCGGCATCAATTTCGAATGATCTTGATTTAGCGTTAGAAAACATTGTTAAAGTGACCCGCGATGTATGCCAGCAAAGTGGCGCTGAGCCTAGTGAAATCGTCACCGTTATGGGGGTTGCTGGTGGCTCATCGCAGAGCCTTGCAGAGCAATTAACAGTGATGCTCAAGCTGGTGTATGAAATAGAATTTGCCAGTTTGCAAATTACCAGTGATGCAATTACGTCATTATATGGTGCTAATCTTGGTGAACCATGTGTGGTTATTGCACTTGGCACCGGTGCTGTTGGCGCACGATTAAACGCCCAAAAGCAAACTAAGTTGGTGAGTGGCTGGGGCTTTACCATTGATGATTTTGGCGGTGGTGCCCGCATCGGCCTGATGGCTGTGCAGCAACTATTAAACGATATAGATATTTATGATTTACCAAAAAGCCGATTAACGATTCGTTTGAGTGAGCAGCTAGGATGCACTCGTCAAACAATTAGTAGTTGGCTTAAACAAGCAAAACCCGCGGATTATGCAGCATTTAGCCCGTTGGTGTTTAGCTTACAAAGCGACTGTGAGGCGGCAAAAGCGGTTTTAACAGAGCACACCCAGTCGGTGGTTCGGTTAATAAATAAAAGCCGAGGTAACTCGCCGTTACCGGTGATTTTAATTGGTGGTTTGGCGAAAGTCAGCCAACCGTTATTGCCACTTGCCTTACAAAACGAATTATCTCCTTGTAAGGGAGATTCATTAACTGGTGCCGCCATTTTAGCGGCAAAGCATTACCATGACATTATTGAAAAAGGACAACCCAATGAGCCCTGAGCACGTCTTTAAGCAACAACGTGAGTTACTCGAAGAGTTAAACGGTATTGTCTCTGAAGGACAAAACCCAGACACTTTGGATATCGATCTGCTCAGCTCCACTGAGATCCTCACTAAAATCAATAATGAAGATCACAAAGTAGCGGGTGCCGTGAAACTTGTGATCCCACAAATTAGTGAAGCTGTCGATCATGTCGTTGAAGCATTTCAACAAGGTGGCAGGTTAATTTACATTGGTGCTGGTACCAGTGGTCGTTTGGGTATTTTGGATGCGGTTGAATGTGCGCCTACCTATAGCGTAAGCGATCAGCAAGTGCTCGGTATTATTGCTGGTGGTGACACCGCGGTTAAAAAAGCCGTAGAAGGCGCTGAAGATAGTACCACGTTTGCTATTATAGACTTAAAAAATGCCAATTTAACCAGTAAAGATGTCGTGGTTGGTATTGCCGCCAGTGGTCGTACACCGTATGTTTGCTCGGCAATAGAATACGCTAAATCACTTGGTTGTGTCACTGTAGGTGTCACTTGTAACCCTGATTCAGCGGTGATGCGTTTACCACAAATCGGCATTTGCCCTGTGGTGGGTGCTGAAGCTGTGACTGGCTCTACACGTATGAAATCGGGTACTGCACAAAAACTCGTACTGAATATGCTAAGCACAGCTAGCATGATCCGCACAGGTAAGGTGTATAAAAACCTGATGGTTGATGTGAATGCTAGTAATGAAAAGCTGCACGCTCGTGCTATTCGTATTGTGATGCAAGCAACAGATTGTACACAGCAGCAAGCAGTGGATGCATTAAAGCAAGCAGAGCAAAGCGCAAAACTGGCTATTTTAATTGTGTTAACCGGAAAACCAGCTCCTGAAGCAAAACAGTTATTGTCTAAAGCGGGTGGCTTTTTACGTAAGGCGGTTGAGGAATAATGCGTTTTTTAACTGTTTTATTTGTTAGTTGTTTTGCGCTTTTAGGTTGCCAAGAAGCGCCTGAAAATGTGCCTAAAAATGCACAGCCTTTACAGGTGGGCGCAGCCAATTTTCAAGCTTATGTACCTGCATTAACAGGGAAACGTGTTGGCTTGGTCGTTAATCAAACATCAGTGGTGAATGGTCAACATTTGGTTGATGCATTACTTGATAAAGGCGTTGTGGTTAGCAAAATATTTGCTCCAGAGCATGGCTTTCGCGGCGACCATGACGCTGGTGCTCACGTTAAAAGCACAGTAGATGCTAAAACCGGCATTGATGTTGTGTCGATTTATGGCAGTAATAAAAAGCCAAGCCCTGAGATGCTTGCTGATTTAGACGTCATTATTTTTGATATTCAAGATGTTGGTGTTCGTTTTTACACTTATATCAGCTCAATGCACTACGTGATGGAAGCTGCCGCTGAAAATGGTAAAGAGGTTGTGGTACTCGATAGACCAAACCCGAATATAGCTTATATGGATGGGCCTATCCTTGACCCAAAATTTCGCTCATTTGTTGGTATGCACGAAATACCTGTTTTACACGGTTTGACAGTGGCTGAGCTTGCTCAGATGATCAAAGGTGAAGGTTGGATAAATGACGCTGATAAGCTTAAGCTGAGTGTCGTGCCTGTTGCGAATTATGACCGCACTATGGCTTATGAGCTACCAATAAAGCCAAGTCCTAACTTACCAAATGCCCAATCAATTGCGCTTTATCCATCTTTGTGTTTCTTTGAAGCTACGCCTGTGACTATTGGCCGCGGTACTGATTTTCCGTTTCAAGTTGTCGGTTACTCGCCAGTTAAACTGGGCGAATTTAGTTTTACGCCTAGGGCGATTAAAGGCGCTTCAATGCACCCTAAATTCAAAGGGGTCGAAGTATTTGGTCAAGACTTACGAGATGCTGATATTCATGGCCTAGATTTAAGCTTGTTTATTTCGGTTTATCAAAAGCTAAGTGCGAATGAGCAAACGTTTTTTGAACGCGCTGATTTTATGGATAAACTTGCAGGGACTGATAAATTGCGTTTAGCCATTGAAGCAGGCCAAACTGAGCAGCAAATAAAGCAAAGCTGGCAAGCCGACTTAAGTGCTTTTAAACGCAAGCGCTCCCCGTATTTGCTGTATCAATAATAACTAGTTAACTTGTTGAATAAGAACGAGGCACTTGCCTCGTTTTTTTATGCCTATAAAAAGCTATGTTATATTCATGAACTTGATTTGTAAGGATATAGCATGAAAGTTCATTTAATTGCCGTATTTGCATTACTCGCTGGCTGTTCACAACTCCCAAACACTACAACAACTAACTCAACCGATGTACTCGATCTTCGTGATGATAAAAACGCAGCAGAGCAGCTGTGGACACTTAAACATGCAACAAAGCCCAGTTACCCTAAAGCAGCTTTAATATCTAAGCAGACGGGCTGTGCGCGCTTTATTATTACTATTGATAAACAAGGTAATACCACCGATATCCGTTTTGTAGAGAGCTTCCCAGAAGGACTATTTATCGATGTGTCGCGAGAGTCGCTTAAAACTTGGCACTGGCAGGCAAGGGAAAGTAACAGCAAATCGAGAGCGATTATTCGAACTGTGCAACTCGACTACTTTATGAAAGAAGCGAGTAATATGGATGCCGCAAAAGCATTTTGTACAATTTAAGCTTTTACTGTTTTTAAGGCATAAAAAAGGGCCGCAATAGCGGCCCCCAACAGGATTGATAAACTTAGAACTTGAAGTTAAACGACAGCTGCACTCGACGTGGGCTGTAGTAGTTGCGATACTCACCAAAGGTTTCTGACGAGACATAAGGGTTATTGTTATAACCTGTTTGACGGTCAAATACGTTGAAGATATCAGCGCGGAATTGTAGTTCCATGTCACCTGAGAATTTAAAGTCTTGGGTGTAGTTTAAGTCAAGTTGCCAGTGGCTTGGGCTACGACGGCTACCCGCAGGCTCGCTGTAACGTGTGGTACCACTTGAGTAACCGTAGATTGAACCATCCCATGCTTCCCAAGGTTTACCCGACTGGAATACAAAGTATGCACCGATGTTCGCATCCCATGGCACAGTGTAGTAACCATACACTTTTACTTTATGTGGCTTATCACCTGATAATGTACCGTATTTGTAATCCCAAGGGTAACGACCACGGCCATCGCCATAGTTTGATGAACCAATGAAGGTATTAGCATCTGTTGTTGCGGTAGTGTTATCTTGGTCGAAGTTACCGTAGTAATGGCTCCAAACATAAGAGGCATTGATGTAGCTGTTTTCACCTAGGTATTCAGCTTCGATGCTAGCTTCCCAGTACTTGGTTTCTCCGCCATCTACTTCGGCAATAACATAAGAAGAACCACCAATTTCATCACGGATTTCATCTAGGTTATCTACATATAAACCTTTATCTGCAATATGCTGTGGTACGCCATCAGCATCAACGCCAGAGTAGTCAGTTAAACGCGCATTGTTTGGCATATCTTCCCAGAAATGCGATGCCTTACGGTGACGAACATGAGCACGTAATACTAAATCAGAACCCACATATTTAGTGGTACCAAGTGTAAATTCTTTGATTTGACGAGGTGTTAAATCATCAGCAAATACTTTACCTGATGAGCCTTGACGTGGCTCTGCGTAAATTACGTTACCCGCTTCATCAAATTCAACTTCGATTTCGGCACGGGTATTACGGTCCCAAGATGCAGCACGCGCTAATGAGCTTGCTTCAGGGTTATACATTGAGAAGTTTGCAAATACTGAGTCTTGATCTGCATAATTCCAATTCACACCTAAACGCGGTTGGATCATATCTGACCAATCTGTTTGGTACATTTTGTATTTTTCGCCTGGTGCTAACTCATAACCAGAAAGCGTGCCAGATGCCGATTTAAGACCTTGGCCATACCAAGTATCGCGGCTTACGAGTACACCCACATTGTAAGTCCAATCACCTACTTCAATGGTATCGTTGATTTCGAAATTCAGTGTTTCCATTTCTGAGTTGATAGCAGAAACGGCGTCTTCACCAGCAACCAAGCTCATTTGTTGTACGCGAGCACGGTAAATAACCGGGGCAGAGCTGCCTTCTTCTAAGCTTTCATCGAGGCCGCCAACATAAGAGATTCTACCCCAACCGTTTGAAAGGCGAGACAGTACTTCTTTACTTTCTTTCCATTCACCACCTACATGTAACGTATGGTAAGTATCGCCCCAGCTAAATTCATGCTCTAGGTTTAATTCAAAGCTATCACGGTAAAAGTCGATATTATCGTATTGGTAATACGCACCAACACCGCCGCCGCCAAGCATTTCGCCGTTTTCAGTATAACCGTATTGTGCAATTAAAGGTGCGGCGCCTGCATTAAACGCAGCTATTTGCTCTGCTGTGTAGTTATCATCAGCATCTAATAAGCTTGGTACACTGAAGTAACCCATTTCAGTTAGGTTACTTAAGTCAAGTTGACCCGTTAACGATGGCACTACAGATAGTTCTGTATCAGGTGTGGTACCAGACTCTATTTCTAATTTACTGTACTGGAATGAAAGGGTTGTTGCATCACCTAAAAGCCATGAACCATCTAAGGTAAAGATATCTTGGTCAGCTACATCACCTGCAGATACACTGTCAGTTTCGTAAGCGCCAACTGAGCGACCTTCAATGGTCTTTTCTGAGGTACGCTGTGAAATATTAAGTAAAATATCGTCAGTAGGCGCCCAAGTTAACTTACCAAAGTATTCATCACGCACACTCTTATAGTCTTTTACTTCACCATAAGCAGTATCTTTATTAGTACGAGTTTCCTCAGGACGATAATAAGAAGTGTAGAAGTATAAAGAGTCCTCAATAAGCGGGCCGCCTAAACTTGCTGTTAACCAGCTTTTATCTAGCTCATAGCTTTCTTGGCCTGTTGGTGTTGCCACTAAACTCTTAGGTTGAACTTTGTATTCAACATTACCATGGAACTCGTCAGTACCAGATTTTGATACGGTATTGATTGAGAAACCGCCTGAGCGATTAAAACCAACGGCTTTTGCACCACCACGATCCATAGTTACGTAAGCAACGTCATGGGTTGATGGCTCTGATGCTAGGTTACCAAACATAGGTAAAGATACATCAACACCGTCAAAGCCGTACGAGTTATCAACACCTGAACCACCCGCAGACGGACCAAGAGTTGAGTTTTCAGATAGCTCAACACCTGGTACAAGTTTTAATAGGTCACGGTAATCTTGACCAACTGGTACGCTATTGATTGCTTCTTCACCAAGTGAGTTAGTCAGTGCAGACTTACCTTGGCGGAATAATTTACTGCCGGTAACCGTGATGACTTCAACGTTTTCGTTAGCACCACCCATAGTGACGTTTAGGCTCGAAGTTTGTTCAAGTAAAACGTCGACAGTCATAGTTTGAGTTACACCGTTTTTATCGGTGAAAGTCAGTTCATAAGTACCCGGTTTTAACTGCGGTAAGTCATAGCTGCCGTCTTCTCGCGTAACAACAGTACGTGGTTTTGGCATCACATTACTTTTTGCTGTTACTGTGATCCCCGCCAGTGACTGCTGTGCTTCTGGTGATGATACTTTACCTTTGATCCCCCCGGTTAGATTTGCAAAGGCTGGCGCGCTGGCGAGTGCTGCGGCCATAACAACACCTGTAAAGGCTGTTTTCTTTGCGCGAAGTGCATTGCTAGTCGCTTTCGCTATATAGCTCATTGCGAGTGTGGATGCATGTTGTTTCATTGTTTCCCGTCCTTATATTTATATGCTTTGCTGGACTACTTACCCAATTGAGACTTATGAACTTTAAAATTATGTTGCCCACATATTAAACAGGTGTTATTTAAGTTGGTCAAGAATATTTTTTCATTTAAAGGTTGGTTTTTAGGAATAAAATATATAACCGATTTTAGGTAAAGATCAGTAATGACTTGCTTTAACGGGGTGCTAATTTATTCTTAGTACAATTTTGTAAGAAATTATGATTTTAAAGTCAGTCGCTTATCGCAATTGTTTGGTAGTTTAGAGGAGAAAGAGGATTGGTAAACTGCACCCTAAATTAGGCATAAAAAAAGCAGCCTGAGCTGCTTTAAAGTGTTTATATAACCTTATTGAAGAAATTAGTTATTCTTAAATTCGCCAACAACTTCATTAGAATGTTCTAGTAACTTACGACCTTGGCGGCTTGACTGTGTTAGAGCAATAAACAAAATATCAATGACAAAATCTTGTGCCGTACGCGCTAAAATTGACGATAAACGTACAGACTCGCCTTCAGCAACCGAATAAAGTTTTACATCAGCTGAGTCAGCAACAAGGCTACTACCAAATTTAGTCACTGAGATCACCGAGCTTGAGTTTTTCTTAGCTTGTTTAACAACTTCGGCAATTTCGCGAGTCATACCTGACTCACTTATCGCGATAACCAAATCACCTTTTGAAAACGTCGCAACATACGCAAGTTGTGCATGGCCATCTGGCTCTGCAATAGCTGGCATACCGAGTTTTTGTAATTTATAAGAAAAATCTTTTGCGACCAGTGCTGAGCCACCTAAACCACAAATTAAAATGCGCTTTGCAGATTTTAATAGCTCTACCGCCTTTTCGACAGCTGGTGCTTCGTTGAGGTTTTTGGTTTCGGTTAACACCGCCAATTTACTGCTTAATAGTTTTTCGGCGATTTGCTCTAGCGAGTCATTCAGAGTGATCTTGCCATGTAGCTTAGGTTCGCTGCTTTCATCGTTAAGTGCATCAATTACCGCAAGTTTAAAAGCAGGGAAGCCTTTATAACCTAACTTTTGCGAAAACTTCACCACACTTGATTGGCTTACACCAACCACTTTTGCTAGTTCAACCGATGATAAATTACGAATGGCATTCGCTGAATTTAACGTAAAGTCAGCAAGCTTAGCTTCGCTGCTCGATAGAGATTGGCGTAAGGCTTTAATTTTTACAAAAGTAGACATAGGGCTCACTTTGTTTGCTTAACTTAGTCAAAGCGCAAAGCGATGGTTCTATTATAAACACAGGGCTTGGGCGCATTGTTTGCTTAACACGACGACTTATTTTTGTTTTAGCAGACCTAAGTTTGGAATATTTTTCTTAATTTAGATGGAATAATATAGTTTTATTCCATAATAGATACAACTCTAATTATTGAGATAGCTCTATTTTTAGTAACTTAGCGATAATGTATGCTTTTTATTCTTTAATTGTGAAATAAAATATTTTACATGTTAAGTGGGTGTTGCTACTGTATTGCTGAGAATCGTCAACGCTTAAATCATCAGGTATGAATCTGTTATGAGTTTTACCCCTTTGAAAACATTACTTAAACAGCTGTGTTATCTAAGTAGTGCGGCATTATTAGTAAGCTGTGCCAGTAATCCATATACCTATACACAATCAGCTAACTACAGCCATCGTGTTAAATTCTTAGTGATGCATTACACCGCCATTGATTACGAAAAATCATTGCGTGCGCTCGTGGATGAAGGGGGCTTAAGTTCACATTATTTATTACCTGAATCAGGCGACCCGAGTTACCCAAAAGATGAATTAGAAATTATTCAGCTGGTTGATGAAAGAGATAGGGCATGGCACGCCGGACGCAGTTTTTGGCAAGGCCGCGAAGATTTAAATGATCATTCTATTGGTATTGAAATTGTTAATGTACCAACCTGTCATATTCCTGAGCAAACTAAGCTTGCGATGGAAAATGACGCCAGTAAGTTATGTATTTTTCCAGACTATGATGCCAAGCAAATAGAGCTACTAATAAAGTTAAGCAAAGATATTCTTGCTCGTAACCCTGATATTGGCCCAACTCAAGTGATTGGCCATTCTGATATTGCCCCAAGCCGTAAGAACGACCCAGGCCCGCGTTTTCCTTGGTATCAACTGTATAAAGCGGGTATCGGTGCATGGTACGACAGCGACACCGTTGATAAATATTGGCAGTTATTTAGCGCATCAAAACCTTCAGTTGAATTAATGCAAAAAGCACTACGCAGTTACGGCTATGAGGTGATTGCAACGGGTCAGCTTGATTCGCAAACGCTAGATGCCCTAAGTGCTTTTCAAATGCACTTTTTACCTTGGCATGTAAGCGGTAATAGTGATGCCAGAAGTGCCGCTGTGCTATTTGCATTATTAGATAAATACTTTCCTAAAAAGTTAGAGCGATTATTTAAAGAGTATCAGCAGCAACAGCAAGCGGTTGAGCCTGCGCCAAAAACACTGGCCAATGCACAAGTTATAGCGCGTATACCAGCGCTTGATCCAAGCAGTCGCGCGCTTGTTAACGACCGAGGCACATTTACAGCCTATAAAGGTCGCGGTGAAATTATCATTGAAAACCAAGATGCAACCAGTGCTGATATTTTCGTAAATGGTGAAAAAATTAATATTGCTTCGCCATTAACAGCCGAAAAAATATATCAATACAGTTTGGCTAAACGCACCCGCGATGGCATAAACACGTATAAAGTAGAAAATGTATTGCCTGAAGGGGCAAGTTTAACCTTACGTTTCCCTTATCCAACGCTTGATAAAAACAGCGCTCAAAAGCGTTTTAGTGCCGTTGATGAATTAATTAATCAAGAGATTAAAGAGGGCTTTCCGGGTGCGGTACTCGCCGTTGTTAAAGATGGCAAGTTGATTAAACTAAGCCATTATGGGGCAGCTAAAAAGTACCATGCTGATGGCAGTGAGCTTACAAGCCCACAAGCTATGCAAAACGATACCTTGTTTGATATAGCTTCAAACTCAAAAATGTTTGCCACTAATTTTGCGCTGATGAAGCTTGCCAGCGAAGGGAAACTCGACGTAGAAAAGCCACTGTTTTATTACCTACCAGAATTTAGGGGCAGCGGCCGTGAACAGCGTTTAGTAAAAGATTTACTCACCCACAGTGCGGGTTATCCTGCGGTGGTTGATTTTCATCGTAAAGACAATAAATTTGGTGAGCGCTTTTTTTCTCAAAACAGCCTGCGTACTAAAAACCTACTGTTAACAGGTGTCCCTTTCGTGGCTGGTCGTAACGTAAAACACCTATACTCTGATATCGATTATATGTTGCTTGGTGTACTGGTTGAACGCATCAGTGGTATGGCGCTCGATACCTATGTAGAAAGCCAAATTTATCAGCCACTTGGTTTAACACATACGGTTTATAATCCATTGCAGAAAGGTTTTTTAGCATCGCAAATTGCTGCCACTGAGATTAACGGCAACACCCGAGGTGGTCGCATCGAGTTTGAAAATATTCGAACTGATGTACTGCAAGGTGAAGTACATGATGAAAAAGCATTTTATGCTTTAGGTGGTGTAGCGGGGCATGCAGGACTTTTTAGTACTGCCGGTGATTTGTCTGTGCTTATGCAAGTACTACTCAATGGTGGCGGCTACAATAATAAGCAAATTTTTACGCCACAAGTACTTGAGCAATTCACAAACTCCCAAGCAAGTGATGAGACTTATGGTTTAGGATGGCGTAGAGCGGGGCATCAAGCGCGTAAATGGCATTTTGGCCCTTATGCTAGCCCGCGGGCTTTTGGCCATACCGGCTGGACAGGCACCGTGACAGTTATTGATCCTGAGTATGACCTTGCTATTGTGCTATTAACCAATGCCCGTCATTCACCGATTGAAGGTTCGCAAGAAAATTACCAGTTTGTCGGCAAGCGTTTCGAAACAGGTAAGTATGGCTCTATTATCTCACTGATTTATGAGAGTATATTAAATCACTAGTCGAATTAAGTTGAGTTTGGTGGCAAAGCCATTAAGCTTAGCGAGTTTTCGCATAATAAAAATAAAATGTTGTTCTTAATTTAAAAGGGTTTTTATGTCTTGGTATTCAATTTTACCACCCTTGATTGCTATCTTAATTGTGTTTTGGCGCAAAGAAGTGATCATGGCGTTATTGGTCGCGGTTGCGTCGTCTGAGTTTTTGCTTGCTCTGAATGGTGAAGGTAATACCTTGTTTTTCACCTTTATCAACACTATTGAGCGAGTCATTGAGGTTGCCAGCTCCCCTGGTAATAGCCGCATACTTATTTTTAGTATCTTAATCGGTGCTTTACTTGCCTATATTCGTGAATCTGGCGGTGTAGCCGCCACGGTTAATTTGCTGATGAACAAAGGGGTGGCTAAAAGTAAGCGCCAAGTGGGCTACTTAACCATGTTCTCAGGTATTGCGGTATTCATTGAATCGAACTTAAGCGTATTAACCTCGGGAATTTTATCGCGTGGTTTATTCGATAAATTTAAAATGAGCCGAGCACGCCTTGCTTACATTATCGATAGTACCAGCGCACCTGTGTGTATTTTAATCTTGCTAAATGGATGGGGCGCATACGTACTGGGCCTTCTTGGCAACTACGAAATGGAAGAGTCTGCGGTTTCGGTATTGTGGGGCAGTATTGGCTATAACTTTTACGCCATTATCACTTTACTTATCGTGTTCTACACCATTACCTTTGACAAGGTACATGGCCCACTAAAGCAAGCAGAAGAAAACCTAGAGCAACAAGAAACCGAACTAACAGAAGAAGTGAAAGGTTCAAAAGCACGTTACATGCTTGTGCCTCTAATTACCTTAATTGGTAGTATGGTTGGTTTTATGTTCTGGACTGGCGATGGCGATATTGCCAGCGGTAGTGGTTCTAAATCAGTGCTGTATGCAACTATTTTAGCCTGTGTTGTGGCTTACTTCTTAATGATTAGCTCGCGTGAATTTACACACCATAAGCTGGTTGATATTGGCTTTAAAGGTATGGGTGAGTTACTGCCATTAGTGTCTATTGTATTGCTATCACTCACGTTAGGCGCGAGCTTGAAAGACCTAGGTACCGGTGTGTTTGTAGCAGGCCTAGTAGGTGATTTCTTACCAATTTATTTAGTTGTGCCAGTGCTATTTATTACAGGTGCGGTTATTTCATTTACTACAGGTACTTCATGGGGCACTTTCGCAATACTTATTCCAATTGGTGTACCGCTCATTCAAGCTTTAGGTTTACCACCTTCATTGGTTATTGCTGCTATTTTAGGTGGTGGCGTGTTTGGCGATCACTGCTCGCCAATCTCAGATACCAGCGCGGTATCGGCTATTGCATCAGGGTGTGATCTATTAACTCACGTAAAAACCCAAATGCCATACGCTTTATTCGGCGGCGCATTAACCTTCATTGCTTACCTAGTGACGAGTATTATTGTTTTATAAGTAATAGCTTTAAGCTTTAAGTTATAAGCAAAAAACCACAGAGAAGTCTGTGGTTTTTTATTGCTTGAATTTCGATGACTTGCATATTCAAGTCTGATAGCCGTCAGCCGTCAGCCGTCAGCCGTCAGCCGTCAGCCATAAGAAACCATCGCGCGAAATAAATTTCACGCCTGCGGTATTCCTTTACTCTTTGCCCTTGTAACTCGCTAACTCGTTGGGTTTCGCTTCGCTCTACCCAACCTACGATTTCGGTACAACCTTATAAACACCGACACCATCAACACCAAGATATAAATCACCATTAGGGTGGGTGGCTAGGCTGCGAACGCGACCTACACCTTCAAATACCTTGCTGTGGCCTGTTACTTTGTCACCATCAAGTTTCACCAAAACAAGGTGGCCAAACTTCATCGAACCTACGGCAATTTGGCCTTGCCACTGTGGGTATTTATCGCTGGTGATAAATTCCATTCCAGAAGGGGCAATTGAAGGCACCCAATACCAATCAGGTTGTTCCATTCCCTCGCGACTAGTTTCGTCGGTAATTTTTGTACCAATGTAGTTGATCCCATAAGTGATCTCAGGCCAACCATAGTTTGCACCTGCTTTAACTATGTTGATTTCATCGCCGCCACGAGGGCCATGTTCATGGCTCCAAATAACCCCCGTTTCAGGGTGCATTGCCATACCTTGCGGGTTACGGTGTCCATACGAATAAATGCTTTTGTGAGTTGTTTTATGGTCATAAAACGGGTTTGATTTAGGGATAGAGCCATCGCTATTGATACGGTGAATTTTGCCAGCATCATAGTCTAAGCTTTGTGGGTGAACGTCTCTTTTGCCACGGTCGCCAATAGAGAAGTACAAGTAACCTTCTTTGTCGAACTCAATACGCGAACCATAGTGTTTTGTTGTTTCAATATTTGGCTCGCCATCAAACAATAATTGCTGATCGACAAGAGCCATATCTTTAAAGCGGGCACGCATAATTGAGGTATTGTAACCCTCACCATCGCCCTCATAGCCCGAGTACGAAAAGTAAATCCAACCATTGTCGGCAAAGTTCGGATCAAGTTCTATATCTAATAAGCCTCCTTGACCTTCATCATGTACTTTAGGTGTGCCTTTAACTGCTTGCTCAACGAGTTTGCCATCACGAATCAATCTAAGCTCGCCACGTCGATCAGTAACGAGTAAGTCACGCTCGTTAAGCCAAGCCATACCCCAAGGAATTTGAATCCCTTCGCTTACTAATTCTAGTTTGTAGTTATTCGCACTGGCATCCAGTGGAATTTTTTGCTCTGGCTGAGCACAAGCTTGCAAGCTCGATAAGCTAATTGAGGCAATGATTAAACTGTTAAACAAAGACCTTTTCATGGTAACTCCATAATATTTAAACACGATGTTACTAGCCTAGCTGGTTCAGCATTAAATTGTTATTAACATTAGAGCAATGTGAGATTATTGGTAGGAAAAGCGAGGTAAAGGGCGGAGTATTAGCCGTCAGCCGTCAGCCGTCAGCCGTCAGCCGTCAGCCGTCAGCCGTCAGCCGTCAGCCGTCAGATCTGACATCTGATATCTAACTACGCGGGATAAACCCGCTGCTACTTAAAAGCTTGTAACTTTACTCCTGTAGCCCGCTAACTTGTTTTAAATCTGATAGCTGACGGCTGAAAGCTGATGGCTCGTTGAACCATCGCGCGAAATAAATTTCACGCCTACGCGGGGTAAACCCGCTGCTACCTAAAAACTTGCGACTTTCCCCTTGTAACTCGCTAACTTGTTGGGTTTCGCTACGCTCTACCCAACCTACGAGCTCGCTAACTCGTACACTTTTCCGTTTCATGGGTTAGCTGTTTGAGTGCGATGATTTGCCCTTGTTTGTTTTGGTCTAGGGCGAGTAGGTCTCCTTGGTGAATATGAGTATCTAGGGTGCCGTGTTTTTGTAGTTCTTCAAGGAGTGATTGTTTAATTTGTACTATGACATTTTGCTCGCAGTCAGCGATATACCAGTCGTTATCAACACTGACTAGACGGCCGGTGAAGCTGGTGCGGGCTTGGTGATTGGCTAATGCTTGTTGGTAGTTAGCATCTAGGTTTTGTTTTTGTTGTTTAAGATTACTCACATAGCTGCCTTTGGCGTCGAGTTCGTGTACTTCAAGCCATTGATAGTCCGATAAATCCACGGCATAAACATGGGTTAACTCGCGGTTGTTGTATTGCAGCATGACAAAACCAAGAATCGCTAAAGCAGCAAATACTCCGGTCATTTGCAGGCCTAAAAAGCGCTGTGGTCTTGGCATTGCCGACTGTGGCTTTTGCATGTGTACAAGCTCGTCGCTGCTTAAGCTGTGCTCTGCCTTACGTTTTTGAAAATGTACTTTTAAATCAGCATCGAGTTGCTCGTCGTTACGCTTCATGATGGCCTCCTAGTTGTTGTTTCAGGTTTTGACGGGCATATCGCAGCCGAGTTTTAATGGTCTCTGGGTTACTTTGTGTGATAGCAACAATGTCTTCGAGACTAAAGCCTTCTTGTTGTAAGGTCAGCGCTTCACGTTGTACAAAACTAAGTGCCATAAGTGCTTTATCAAAGGCTTCATAGTCGTAGTGATAACTTGCATCCTGAGGTTCGGTAAATAGTTGGTTGTCTTCTAATTCAACGAACTTTTGCTGCTTACGAAATTCATCAATTAATAAATTACGTGCTAATCGAAAAAGCCACGCTTTAGGGTTGTTCTGATCATTGTAAAAGTCGCGTTTATCAATGACTTTTAACCAGGTTTGCTGGCATATATCAAGGGCAAGATCTTTATCACTTTGTGTAACTAGGTAGTGATAAAGATCGTTCCCGTATTGAGCAACGAGTTGGTTAAGGTAACGGTTGTCGCCCGTTTTGGCATACTGCGCCAAACAATCTGTGCTTGGCTTGTCAAATAACCATGTCTTGATGCTCATTAGCATAGGCAGTTATCCATCTATTTTAAAATCAAGTTGAACGCTTTGGTTTGTTTGTAATTGTGCCACACCTTCAACAACTTTAGGGCGATATTTCCAACGTTTAATGGCGCGAATTGCTTCACGGTCAAATACCCGTTTAGGCTCGGCATCAATAATAACAGGGTCAATCACTTCGCCAGTCGGTGAAATGCTAAAGCTAATTTGTACCCAACCTTCAATGCCATCACGAGCTGCTACCGGAGGGTATTTAGGGTTTATACGCACAATTGGTGTCGCATCTCCTGTTGGTTGGTTAATGCTTTTGCTAAGCGTGTCGCCAATGTTATCGAATGTCATTGTTGGTGTTAAATCAGCTACTACAACGGTATCTGTCGTATCAATCGTTGGGCGTGGCGGTACTTTTGGTGGCATTTTAGCAACTGGCGGTGGCGGCAGTGTTTGCTTTACTTGTACTTTTGAGTCTTCCGGTACTTCATAAATTTCAACTGTGATATCTGGGCCTGTTTTAACATCGGCTCTTTGCTCAGCAGAAATTAAGTACTGCATAAATGCAAATGCTGCAAAGGTCATGACACCGCCACCAATAATTGCTGCGGTTGTCTTTAAAGCAGCATTGCTGTTATTCAAGCTTGCTGAGTTTAGTGGTAAAGTATGCATAGCCGTTCCTCTTTGGATAATTGCTTTCATAGCTAAAACGGCTGGCAAATAAAAAAGGGGTGAAATTTTTTTTCACTTTTTATTTTTCACAAGTTTTTTAGGTTGTTATGAAACTTATTCAAATAGATAAAGCCCGTTACCGTAAACATTTAAACCAAGTAATTATTGCTTGTGTAATTGCTTTAGCCGTTGGCAGTTTAGCCATTTCACAAACGTTAATAGCGTTATTTCCTGACCCCAGCGGTAGCCATTTTCATTGGAACCTATTAGGTGTTGTTGTGTGTAGTTTGCTGGTGGGCTTTGTGCTTAATAAATACCGCAATCATGATTACATGACTGAAATAGTCTATGTGTGGGAGCTTAAAAAAGCGCTGAATAAAATCACCCGTAAAATGCCAAAGTTAAAAGCAGCAGGGCGTGAGGGCAATGCAGATGCTTTATTAGCAATTCATTACAGCTATGCGGGGTCACGTTTGTTATGGCAGCTTGATGACAACACTATTACCATGGATGAGTTGGCAATTAAGCAGGCAGAGCTTGATAGTGTTGCAGATAAATACAACCTCTCGCTTGATGCAGAACGTTATGATGAGTCAATCTTAAAGCAATTTTAAGGACGAATAATGAAAAAGGTTTTGATTGTTTGCTTAGGCAATATTTGTCGTTCACCTACTGCTGAAGCGGTACTTCGTAGTCGTGCAAAGGCGTTGGGTGTCAATGTCAAAGTTGATTCTGCTGGCACCATTGGTTACCACCAAGGTAATCCACCAGATTCACGTTCAAAAGCAGCAGCCGAAAAGCGCGGTTATAGTTTTAAAGGCATCTATTCGCGACCAGTGACTCAAGCTGATTTTCATGAGTTTGACTTAATTCTCGCAGCCGACAAGCAAAATCTTGCTGATTTACAAGCCCAGTGCCCAGAGCGCTTACAATATAAGTTGTCGCTATTTTTAAGCCATGGTGATGCAGGGGAGAGTGAGATCCCAGATCCCTATTATGGTGGCGATCAAGGTTTCGAAAAGGTACTCGATTTAATTGAGGACGCAGCCGATAACTTGCTTAAAAAGTTATAAAAAGCTATGAAAAGGGTCGCATTGCGACCCTGTTATTTATCTTTTTATTTTAAAGTCTAATTGCACCCGAGAAGTTGCAGCAATGGCTTGACCATTTTCAAACTTAGGCGCATAACGCCATTTTTTCATTGCTTTTACTGCTTCTCTTTCAAATGCAGTACCACCTTCAGAGTCAACCACAGTTATGTTGTCTACAAAGCCTGACGGGGTTACTTCAAATTCCATCACGACAATGCCGTCTTCCATACGTTGTGCTTTTGACATTGGATATTTCGGCGGCACACGGTACAACGGCTCTTGTTCTTGGCTTTCTTTCCAAGGCACCATTTTCGCAATCGCTAAGCAATGTTTGGTTGCTTCGTCGCTTTTACCTGTTTTTTCGTATAAGTGAACTAGCTTTGAATGGGCGTTTAATTCGGTTTGATGATCAAAGTCTAGCTCTTGATCAAATACGCTAACTACGTGATTTAATCGCTCAATGGCGGTGCTGTATTTACGTTGGTTTTCTGCAAATGCGGCAACTAAAAAGTCTGCGCTAATACGATCGACAGCGTTATTTGGTAAGTTTTCTTGGTAGTACTTATCAGCTTCTTCAAGATATTCCTTTGCTGTGTAATAGCGCTCGCCACTGCCTTTATAAGCAAGGATACGAGCAGCGGTCATTTTTGCATCAGCAACAAGCTTGTCTGAGTTTTGTTTTTCAGCAATAGCAATGACATCATCAAGATACGTATCGGCGCGCTTAGCTGAGGAAGTTGATTCTGCCATGCCGATTAATGAATCATATACTTGTACACTTAGCTTGCCGTGGTTTTTTTCGAGTATTTCGTAGGCTGTGCGATATAACTCAAAGCGTCGCTCTTGTTCGCTTTTATCTAGGCTGTTTGCATAGTTAATAGCAAGATTGGCGGTGTTGTCGGCGCTTTCACCATAAATTTCTTTGCCAAGCTCAAACGCTTTTTTGGCAAGCTCGCTACTGTCTTGCTTATTTTCTACAGCAGCGACATAAGCGCGGTAGGTGTCGTTAAATTCTTGGGTGGTCGTTTCATTGGCAATGCCTTGCTGACTAAATAGTAATGCAACACATAAGGCAAGTGAGCTCTTTTTCATAATATTCCTTATTATTTTGCCCAGATAAGAGGGGATTAATACTTGTTGATGATAATCATTATCATCATGAGGTACAAGGTATCTAGTAATTTTTAATGTATCATTGTTTTTAATTTAAGCAAAAACAGTGATTAAGCTTAACCGGTCGCAGGTATTTATGAAAAAGCGCTCACATTGAGCGCTTTATTGTTAGATTATAAACTCGGGCAAATTCTGTTCATCAAACCAACCCGATATGTAATGCGACTCGTAAAGTCGCCAACAGTTATCTGACTCTAATCTTGCTGCTAACTGATAGTGAGCTGCATAAATTTTTTGATTGTTATCATTCACGGGTTTTTCGGGAATGATGCGGGCAATGATAAATCGAGCTGCTTTTTTATCTTGGCTAATCTCCATTTTGACCAACTCTGCAAAGTGCTGCCAAAATGGCGCAAGCAGTCTAAAGTTTTTTAAACTCCCTATAACACTTTCTCTACCAGATAAATCACCTAAAGGAGGAAAGCTTCCATGTATATCTTGGCTGTAGCAATCAATAAGTAAATTAATATCACAATTATCAACAGCAAATGCATACTTGTTATAGAGATCAATGAGAGCTTGCTTTGGCTCAGAGGCTTTAAACTTACGAATTAATGCCCATGGAGAGTGTAATTCACTCACAATTGTTGGTTCGCCATCAACTAGCTGCCAGCCCTGAACTCCAGGAAGCATGTTCCAGTTAGGAAGCAAGGATTGTTGTCCTTTATTCCAGTTAACCTGAAATTTAATGTGGTTAATAAGCCATTGCAGGTTTTCATGAACGAAATGAAAAATAAACGTACAACCACATAAAAAGCGTTTTTGCCCATGACTTACATCTACATAAGCGTAGCTGCTTGCTGCGGCAAAATCCTTTTTGTGTGCAGTAAACGTATTTGTAAATTCAGCACTCGTTGCATAGTTTTTGAAATCTTCACTTAAGGTTGTTGATACATGCTTTTGCCTATTTACAGAACCATGATGCTGGCTTTTGAAAATAATATCAGAGCTAAACAGCTTTGCTAACGAGTGCTTATCCGAGCGTAACCAGCTATCTTTAAACTGAGTTATTAAGTTTTCGAGCTGTTCTTGAGTACTCATACAGCAGGCTCTCTTTGCTCTTTTTCAAGAGCAGGAATAACAAAGTTACCCAATTCATCAATTACATCTTGGGCAGCCCTTCGAGAAGGTTTTAAGTTTAGCGCAATGTGTTTTACGCCAAGCTCTCTGTGTTTTAACAGTCGCTCAATAAGGGCATTTCGACCAATTCGTACAACGTTATAAAAACGCTGGTACGGGGCGTCTGGGTTTTTATCTAAATCAAAAAATGTCGCATAGCCGTAATGTGGGCTTGTGTTGCTATTGCTTGCAATTGATAGGTTGTTAATGATTTCACTGATGGCTTGTTCATTATCAACAGCCCAAATCCAAGCATTAACATTATTAGCCAACCACTCAAATGATTGCCTAGAACGACCAACGGCCATAACGGGTATTTGCTGGTTTACTGGTTTTGGATAAAGGTCAAGTGAACCATCAAGCTCGCCGTAATGTTGGCTAAGGTGTTTAGGAAAACTTTGTTGGTGTAATGTTTTGATAATTTCAACTGACTCTCTGTAGCGCTCAGCACGCGCGTTAAAATCGACACCAAAAGCCGGGTATTCAACTGGCCTATCTCCGGTTGAAACTCCTAACACAAAACGACCATTACTTAGATGATCAACTGAGGCTGCTTGTTTGGCAACCATGATAGGATCGCGTAATGGTAAAACTGCCCCTGCGGTGCCTAAAGTAATTGTATTTGTATGTGCAGCAATGAAACCTGCGTAAGTGAATGGATCAAGCATCTGCGCAGCATCACCAAAATTAGGATCATAAAAAGGCACATCCCTAAACCAAATACTGGCAATACCTGCTTGTTCAGCCTGCTTAGCCGTTGCTATATCAGCATTAAGGGTAGGGAAAGGGCTGCTAGGGTAAGCTTCAAGGGGAGTGAGCAACCCCAGCGTTAATTTGTTGTCGGCAAATACATTTGTAAAGCTAGTTGGTAGATTATTCATGTTACTGCTCTCCCGAATTCGCCGGCCAGACAACATCAAGTTTAGAGTGGCTAATGCGCCATTGACCGTCGATTTTTTCATAGCGATCTAAGTATCGGCCCACTAATAAAAGCGGAGATTCGCTTTGCTCCCTACTTGTAACAAAGTCAATTAGGTAGCACTCACCCTGTGCTGTCGTTTTATCTGTTAGCACTATTTGATGGTTCATCACTGCATGAACAAAAGGGAAGTGCTTTCTATTGTGGGTATCGAATTCATCATAAGCATTTTTTAATCCTTGCTTTATCTGTTCAATTCCATTCATTTCTCCCACTGTTACTTCGACTCGTGCGTCGCTAGTAAATACTTCTTCCATTTTATGAATTTGACCAGAGTCTAAAAGCTGACTGTAGTTTAAGCGAAGAGTTCGGATCTCTTCTTTTTCGAGTAAATCGAGAAGTTTGCGTTCGCTCATCATGTTTCTCTATTGCTGAATAAGTGAACACTATTTTATTGTCTTCTTTTTAAATGATAACCTAGCTAATATTCCATTTATTCTGTCCTGAGATTCCATAATGAAACCAGAAGATAGCCCTTTCTTTGGTATTCGAGAGTTTGTTGAAACACTACGCATGGGTACATTCACAGCAGCTGGTAATCGGTTAGGTTTAACAGGCTCCGCTGTTGGTAAAACTGTTACTAGGCTTGAAAGTAAGTTAGGTACAAAGCTACTGCATCGAACAACGCGTAAAATTATGGCAACCCCAGAAGGGCAGCATTATTTTGAAGGCTGGGTAAAAATACTGGTTGAAATAGATAGCCTAGAGCAAGCGGTCACTGCCGGTAGCCATAATGTTTCAGGGCAAGTAAAGCTTCACTTACCTGCGGCATTCGGCCGTAAGTATGTAATGCCAATACTATCTAAATTAGCAAACAAGTATCCTAAACTAGAGCTTGCGGTTCACTTTAGTGAAAGTCGTATCAATTTAATAAATGAAAATGTTGATTTGGTGGTACGTATCGGCACATTAGAAGATGATGCTGATCTGGTAGCAAAATTGTTGGGTTATCAAAAATTAACAGTGTGTGGTAGTCAAGATTATTTTGACCAACATGGTGTGCCAGACACTCCTGCGGATTTGCTCACTCATGATTGTATTATTGGCAGTAAGCGCTCTTCGCAGCCAACATGGTTGTTCAAAGATAGTAAAAAGCAGTCATTTAACCAGCTAATCAATGCCAGATATATGCTCAGTGATGGAGATGCAATGCTAGATGCCGCACTTAATGGTTTAGGTGTTGCACAATTACCTACTTGGCTTATTCAAGAGCAGCTAGATAGTAATAGACTAACTAGTGTTTTAGATACCTTTTCAGGTGCGGTTATGCCAATCAATGTTGTTTGGCCACGCTCAAGATATTTAAAGCTTAGTCAAAGGGTTATAATTGATGAATTAGCAGAGCAGTTTAAGCTTCAAGCATCACTATTTGGTTATTCTTCATAATTGTTTTATCTAGCCCTTTTAGTACGTTATTAATCAGCGCTGAGACACATCATAACACTGTTATTTTTATTATTTTGATAGGTGGTTGATAAAGGCTTAGCGGTTTATTGAGATTAAACTAATCTATTTTTTCGAATATCTGCAAAGGTTTATTTATTAATTTATTTTATTTCAAAGGCCTAACTCTAAAAAGTAGAGCTTTTAAGGTGTTTTTTTAGCGCCACTAAAGCGAGGCGCAAAGCTCGTATCTTGGGGTGGTTTGAGTGTATAATACTTGAATTGCTGGTAACTGCCTCAATATTAGTTATCACTCGTCGTATGTTGCATCCTTACAACCTTCAAGCTGTTGTAATCACATTTGCAGTATCGCATTTATTTTTTAATTTGGATTTGTCGTGGCGCAAGTAAGAGCAAGAGTCCAGCTGAATGTTGGCAAAAACAGTGATATCCCTGCAGAAATCGTATCTTTCAGTGGCTTAAATGATGGCCAAGAACATGTTGCTTTAGTGTTTAATCAAGCTGACACAGAGCAAGATGTCCCTTTAATTCGTATGCATTCAGAGTGTTTAACGGGCGATGTATTCCATTCATCACGTTGTGATTGTGGTGAGCAATTAAATGAGTGTATCGAGATGATGCACCAACAAGGCGGTATTTTACTGTATTTACGCCAAGAGGGGCGTGGCATTGGTTTATACAATAAAATTGATGCTTACGTACTACAGTCGCAAGGTATGAATACGTACGAAGCGAATAACCACTTGGGTTTTGCTGATGATTTACGTGATTTTTCAGACGCGGTATTAATGCTTGAAGCACTCAATCAAAAGCACGTTAAGTTAATGACTAACAACCCAAATAAGCTTAAAGCACTGCGTGATGCAGGTATTGAAGTTGATTCAGTGGTTGGCACTCATGCGCACATTAAAGCGGGTGTGGTAGGTAACCAAGCTTACCTCGAAACGAAAATCAAACATGGCTCGCACATGCTTGATATTAAAAAAATTAAAAAGCCTGAGTAAATTTCACTACAGGTGACTATAAACAAGTAGCGCACCCAGTTATACTCGGTGCGTTTTGTCGTTATTGAATGAGAAACTATGTCGATCGAAGTACGTATTTTTAAAGCTGATGCAGGCGTTAAATGGTTTAAAGCTGGATGGGAAATCTTTAAGCTGCAACCTTTGACTTTTATTTTAATGCATCTGCTAATCGTGATAATTAGCTTTTTGGCATTGCTGCTACCTTTACTGCAAGTTGTTGGTGCATTTGTAACCCCGTTTTTGATGGCAGGTTTTTATCAAGCTGTGTTAACTAAGCAGCAAGGCGGGACTATCAGCCAAGCTGATATTTTTAAGCCATTTAGTAATAAAGGAAACCGTATAGGTTTAGTGCGCGTCGCCGTGTATCAGATGGCGGCAGGTATTTTATTAGCCTTACTGTCTAATTTCATTTTTGCAGATG
The DNA here is from genome assembly GCF_036680945.1 of Pseudoalteromonas sp. P80D2. Classification (NCBI taxonomy): domain Bacteria; kingdom Pseudomonadati; phylum Pseudomonadota; class Gammaproteobacteria; order Alteromonadales; family Pseudoalteromonadaceae; genus Pseudoalteromonas; species Pseudoalteromonas sp. P80D2. The sequence goes on along the minus strand of NZ_JAZDAR010000026.1, from coordinate 27,182 downwards.
CCTACGCAGTTATTTCGAGTCAGACTTTCGATCCACAAAACCAATCACATATTGCAGATTTATTGGCAACCATTTCAATGGGGCAAGTTGCGGTATTCTTAGTGGCGATCTGTGTGTATTTAACCGCTTTTGCCTATGCAGTGCCTTTGGTTTATTTTCAAAAGCAAAGCAATATGTTTCAGGTTTTAAAAACCTCATTCATGGTGTTTTACCATAATATGGCGCCATTGAGTGTTTATGGCCTAATTTGCGCTGTTTTAATGGTGATCTGTATTCCTTTATCGTTTATTCCTCTATTGGTTTTAATGCCAATTTGTTACATTAGCTTCTTCGTGTCTTTTCAGGCTATTTTTATGCCGGTTGTGCCAAAAGGTGATGGCCAAACAAAAGCACCTGAAGCGCCGTCACAATCAGGACGCTTTGACGCGTAATGGATGATAAAGAACAAAAGTTAAAAAATTACGTACTTTGGTTATTGTCTCGACAAGATTATTCGCGTCGGGATTTAACGCGAAAGTTACAGCAAAAAGAGGCGACGCCCGAGTTCACAGAGCGCTTGTTAGATTGGTGTGAATCACACAATTTTATTAACGAACAGCGCTATTGCGAAGGGTTTGTACGCCGCCATTTAGCTAAGTATCATGGTGTAAAACGCATTCAGAGCGAAGCAATGGCAAAAGGGATAGACCGAGCACTATTAGATAAAACGCTCGAGGAGTTTGAAGTCGATTGGTTCGAACTCGCAAAGGACGCATATTTAAAGAAGTTTTCAAATTCAGGTAAAGAACTCGACCAGAAAGAAAGAGCGAAACGTGTACGCTACTTGATGTATCGAGGCTTTAATTACGAACAAATTGATTTTGCAATGCAAGCACAGCAATAAACGGGTGAGATTTTCACATGCAGCATATGACTACCGCACAGATCAGGCAACAGTTCTTAGACTTTTTTGCCTCTAAACAACACCAAATTGTTCCTTCAAGCTCGCTGATCCCGGGTAACGATGCCACGTTATTATTCAATAACGCTGGTATGGTGCAATTTAAAGATGTATTTTTAGGTGCGGAAAGCCGCCCTTATTCACGTGCAACCAGCTCACAACGTTGTGTACGCGCCGGTGGTAAACATAACGACCTTGAAAACGTAGGTTACACTGCACGTCACCATACATTCTTCGAAATGTTAGGTAACTTCAGCTTTGGTGATTACTTCAAGCAAGACGCAATCAAGTTTGCTTGGGAGTTTTTAACTGATGTTGTAAAACTACCTCAAGAAAAGCTACTTGTTACCATTTATCACGATGATGAAGAAGCCTTCAACATTTGGCACAAAGAAGTGGGTCTAAGTGAAGACCGTATTATTCGCATTGCAACCAGCGATAACTTCTGGTCAATGGGTGATACAGGTCCTTGTGGTCCATGTTCTGAAATCTTTTACGATCACGGTGAAGAAATTTGGGGTGGTCCTCCAGGTTCTCCTGAAGAAGACGGTGACCGTTTCATCGAGATCTGGAACCTAGTATTTATGCAGTATAACCGCCATGCCGACGGTACAATGGAGCCGCTTCCTAAGCAGTCTGTTGATACAGGTATGGGTCTTGAGCGTATCTCTGCAATTTTACAAGGCGTGCACTCAAACTACGAAATCGATTTATTCCAAGCTCTAATTGCAGCAGCGGCTAAAGTAACAAACGCACAAGATTTAGACGATAAATCGTTACGCGTTGTGGCTGACCACATTCGTTCGTGTGCGTTCTTAGTATCTGACGGCGTTATGCCATCAAACGAAGGCCGTGGTTATGTACTACGTCGTATTATTCGTCGTGCCGTTCGTCATGGTAATAAGCTAGGCGCGAAAGGTGCATTCTTCTACAAGCTAGTTGCTGCACTAATTGAGCAAATGGGTCAAGCGTACCCAGAGCTTGCTAAACAACAAGAAATTATCGAAAAAGTACTGCGTATCGAAGAAGAGCAGTTTGGTAAAACACTTGAGCGTGGTCTGGCTATTTTAGAAGAAAGCCTAACTGACATCGAAGGTGATGTGATCCCAGGTGACTTAGTATTCAAACTTTACGACACTTACGGTTTCCCAGCTGATTTAACGGCTGACGTTGCGCGCGAGCGTTTCATGACGATTGATGAGCACGGCTTCCAAGAGTGTATGGCTGTTCAGCGTAAGCAAGCACAGCAAGCAGGTAAGTTTGGTGCTGATTACAACCAACAACTTAAGTCTGAAAAACACACAGACTTTAAAGGTTACGATGCAGAACATTACACAGGTACTGTGGTTGAACTTTTCTCTGAAGGTCAATCGGTTTCAGTACTTGAAGATGGTCAAGAAGGTATCGCAATCTTAGACCGCACACCGTTTTATGCTGAATCAGGTGGTCAGGTTGGTGACACAGGTGTGTTAAAAGTTGCTGGCGGTGAGTTTGTAGTGACTAACACCACGAAACTTGGTAATGCATTTGCACACCATGGTCGTGTACAAGGCCGTATTGGTACAAACGATAAAGCAGAGGCAACAATTGATGCAGCTCGTCGCGATAGCATCAAGAAAAACCACACTGCAACACACATTTTACATGAAACGTTACGTCAAATTTTAGGTGAGCACGTAAATCAAAAAGGTTCACTTGTTGACCCTGAGCGTTTACGTTTTGACTTCTCTCACTTTGAAGCGGTAACAAAAGACGAATTACGCCAAATCGAGCGCGCAGTAAACGATGAAATCCGTCGTAACTTTGCTCTTGAAACTGAGCTAATGGCTATCGAAGATGCTAAAGCAAAAGGTGCAATGGCATTATTCGGTGAAAAATACGACGACGAAGTTCGCGTAGTAACCATTGGTGACTACTCAATCGAGCTATGTGGTGGTACTCACGTTAAGCGTGCAGGTGATATCGGTTTATTTAAAATCGTATCAGAAAGCGGTATCGCAGCCGGTATCCGCCGTATTGAAGCGGTAACAGGTGCTGAAGCGGTTGCTTATGTAAGTGAGCAAGAGCAACAACTAAACGATGTTGCAGCACTAGTTAAAGGTGATAGCAGCACAGTACTTGAAAAAGTAACGGCGTTACTTGAGAAATCAAAAGGCCTTGAGAAGCAAATTGCACAGCTTAACGACAAGCTAGCAAGTGCGGCTGGTGCATCGTTACTTGACTCTGTTGTTGAAGTGAACGGTATTAAACTACTGGTTGCTGATGTTGCAGGTACTGAGTCTAAAGCACTACGTGGCATGGTTGATGACCTGAAAACGAAGATTGGCTCAGGTGTTATTGCCCTTGGCGTAGCTAATGGCGATAAAGTAAGCCTAATTGCAGGTGTAACTAAAGACCTAACAGGTAAAGTGAAAGCCGGTGAGCTTGTAAATCACATGGCTGCACAAGTAGGCGGTAAGGGCGGTGGTCGTCCTGATATGGCACAAGCTGGTGGTACTCAGCCAGAGAACCTAGCTGCAGCCTTAGAAAGTGTAACTGGTTGGTTATCTGAGCGTTCTTAACTACTAGTGGCACTTATCGTCCAAAAATTCGGTGGCACCTCAGTTGGCTCAATAGAGCGAATTGAGGCAGTCGCCGACCTTGTTGTAAAAACCAAGCAACAAGGCCATCAAGTTGTGGTGGTACTCTCGGCTATGTCGGGAGAAACTAACCGTCTAATTAAACTCGCTAAACAAATCGATTCTCGACCTAGTGCTCGTGAGCTTGATGTATTGCTAACCACCGGTGAGCAAGTGTCAGTCTCTCTGCTGGCAATGGCTATCATCAAACGTGGTCACTCAGCGGTAAGCTTGCTTGCTGATCAGGTCAACATTCGCACCGATAATATGTTTGGCAAAGCGCGCATTGAAGAGATTGCTGCGACTCGTCTTAAGCATGAACTTGAGCATAACCGTATTGCCATTATAGCGGGCTTTCAGGGCCGTGATATTGAAGGCAATATCACTACGCTTGGTCGCGGTGGAACAGATACCTCTGCGGTTGAGATTGCAGGTGCTATCAATGCCGACGAATGCCAAATTTACACTGATGTTGATGGGGTATATACCACCGACCCGCGTATTGAACCAAATGCGCGACGTATGAGCCATGTCACCTTCGAAGAAATGCTCGAAATGGCCAGCCTTGGGGCTAAGGTGCTACATATTCGTAGTGTCGAAGCCGCAGGAAAATATAATATACCGCTCAGAGTGTTATCGAGTTTTAACCCGGATCAAGGGACCTTGATCAGTTTTGAGGAGCCGGATGTGCAAGCAAACATTGTGTCGGGTATCGCCTTTAATCGTGACGAAAGTCTGATTTACGTTAATGGCGTGCACCAAGGAACGGAAAACCTTGCAAAAATTTTGAAACTTTTTGCAGAATTCGGCATCGAAATAGATATGATTAATCAAGTTAATCATAACTTTGAAAAAATAGACTATGCTTTTACTGTGCACACGAATGATTTTGAGCAAGCGCTTGAAATTTTGACCAGTAACCAAGATGGTATCAGCGCAGAATCTATAAAAGGGATCAGCAATGTTGCCAAGGTGTCTGCAGTAGGTGTAGGGATGAAATCTCACTCTGGTGTGGCAAGTTTATTTTTTAATGCCCTTGCCGATGAAAACATCAAAGTGATGCTTGTATCGACATCAGAAATAAAGATATCAGTTTTAATTGACGAAAAGTATTTAGAACTGGCTGTACGTGCGCTACACAAAGTTTTTTTAACTGAAAATGAATAAGATCTAGAGTTTTTACTTACTTTTAAGTCTATATTTCATTAGAATGTTTTTGACGCGGAATCTTTTAATTTTTTGGAACATGGGAGCAATAGAATGCTAATACTAACTCGTAGAGTAGGTGAAACCCTTATGATCGGTGACGAAGTAACAGTTACTGTTCTTGGTGTTAAAGGAAATCAAGTTCGCATTGGTGTAAATGCACCTAAAGATGTATCAGTACATCGTGAAGAAATCTACATGCGAATCCAAGCAGAGAAATCTAACCCAAATCCGGGCAACGTTTAATCAGCGACAGATATTTTTAAGAGCCACTCACTGAGTGGCTCTTTTATTTAGTTCAGCTGTTATTTCATCATTTAGCGCTTGTTTAGAAATATATTGCATACCGCGCTGAGCCTTTAAAATATAACCTCGCTCAGTTTCAATGATCTCACTAATTTGTTGCCAGCTTAATTGGTAGCTTTTATGCGGGTTTTCGGCTTTAACGCCTTCATCATCAAATACGACAGTGACTTCGCTACCTGATGCACGACTCATCATTTGTCTTGCGACCCACCATGGGCGCTTGTAATAAAACGATAAGCACTCAACCACGGCAAGCATAATCATAAAGCTGCCTAAATAATGATTATCTAATTGATAAAAAGCCAACAAGCCTAAGGTTATTAATAATACCAACAACGGGTATTTGGGTTTGGCTTGAGATGAATAAGGTAAAGACTCATCAAAGCATTCGTAATAATACGGTTTATCTAATTTGTAAGTTGTACTTAATGTCATTCGTAGGCTCACTTAATTTGCTGGCGGCAGTTTAACATTGATAGAAAAAATCTTCTGTAGTTGGTTTTCATTTAGTTGTCATTGTGAGAGCTTAAGATATGCGTATTTTAAAGGTGTAAGTTGTATGTTTGTTAGTTCAATGTCATTAGCACTTGCAATGACCACAAATACTTTTTTAGTTATGGGCGATATGCCATACACCCCGATTGATGAAATCAATCTCGGCAAAGATGGAAAAATTGCCAAGGCAATCGCAGCAACACCTCATGGCTTTTTAATGCATCTTGGTGATATGAAATCAGGAGCGTTTGCTTGCACGAATAAGCTTTTGCAAACTAATAAAGCGTTATTGACGTCGTTGACCCCGCAGCCTTTTATTTACACCCCAGGTGATAATGAATGGACCGATTGCGACCGAGAAAAACTATCGGTGCGTTTTGATGAGCTTGAACGGCTAAGCTTTGTTAAAGGCTTGATGTTTGACGATGCTTATACAAAAAAAACACAACAACTTCAGGGTTATGCAACCCAAGCTGAAATGCTAGAAAATGCTCGCTGGCAGTTTGATGGCATTGAGTTTCGCACTTTGCATATACCGGGCACTTTTAATGGTCGCTCACAAATTTTAAAAAGTGATAAAAACGCGGCACTAGATGCCGCCGACAAACGTGATAAGTACAACTTAACTTGGTTGAAACAAGCACTTGTTCAGCAAGATGCTAAGGCCTATGTATTTGGTTTTCAGGCTGATATTTACCACCCGACCAGTAAACCCGCTTGCAGCGAGTCACAACGTTCTAATTGTGATGCATTTAGAGTGTACCGTGATGCTATCAGCGACTTCGCAAAGCACACCAATAAGCCTGTACTTGTAATGCATGGCGATACCGGCCCATATTGCCAGCAGCAGTTAGCGAGCAACTTAACGCGTTTAAATGTCCCCGGTGATTTTGCCGTTAGCGATGTAGCTAAGGTGAGTTTTATTGACGGCCAGTGGCATATAGCGAGTGTAACGACAAACGAGCCCCTCACAACGGGTTGTAAATGAAAGCTTAAAGTTAGCGAGTTTCTAGATAAAGAAGCTATCAGCTTTCAGCCGTCAGCTATCAGATTAAAACAAAAGAGCTCGTAGGTTGGGTAGAGCGGAGCGAAACCCAACAAGTTAGCGAGTTTCTAGGGGAAAGAGTAAAGTTATCGAGTTTGAGGCTCACGTAGGCGTGAAATTTATTTTGCGCGATGTTTCTTAAATCTACGTGTAAGTCGTAGGTCGGGCTTTAGCCCGTCAATGTTAGCGGTTATGTGTCGCCATAAATGACGACCTACATGATGTAGGGTAGAGCGGAGCGACACCCAACAAATTAATGAGTTTCTAGGGGGAAAGAGTAAAGTTGCGAGCCTAAGGTAGCTGCGGGTTTATCCCTCGTAGGCGTGAAATTTATTTCGCGCGGTTCTCTGGATTAATGCGGCTGTAGGTCGGGCTTTAGCCCGTCAATGTTAGCGGTTATGTGTCGCCATAAATGGCGACCTACATGATGTAGGGTAGAGCGGAGCGACACCCAACAAGTTAGCGGGTTTCTAGGGGAAAGAGTAAAGTTAGCAAGCTGCTTGACACAAGCTGCAGGCAGCCTAGAGTCGCTAACTCGCTAACTCGCTAACTCGCTAACTCGCTAACTCGCTAACTCGCTAACTCGCTAACTTACATACACAAAAAAGCGGCACTTGGCCGCTTTTCTTAAGTAAGGTGTGTTATTAGCAGTTAGTTTCTTCTGCGTTAACACCTTCTTTTACTTCTTCACATGCATCTTCAACTGCATTTTGTGTATCAGTAATTGCTTCATCAATACGCTCACCTGCGTCTTCAGCAGAGTTGTCTTCACAACCCATGATGAATAAACCTGAAAATAGGGCGATAGTAGCGGCTTTTAAAGTTGAATTTTTCATAATGAAATTCCTTGTAAATTTAAAATAAAGTAAGTGGTTATCTGCTTTTAACTACTTAGGGACACTGCCTCTAAGTGCTCCTGATACCAGCGAAATAACTAGTAATACTAAAAATATAAAAAAGATAATCTTAGCGATGCCTGCAGCGGCTCCTGCGATACCGCCAAAACCTAACACTGCTGCGATTAACGCGATAACTAAAAAAGTAATTGTCCAGCGTAACATAGTGGTCTCCTTGGCTATTTAAATTTTCTTAAGTTCGATGTAACTGAAGCGAGTTCTGTGCCAGAAGTTTTATTTTATATATTTCAATGGGTTGTGTGTTTTTGTCGTTCTTTATAGGGTTCATCATTTGGTAACTTTTACGAGTAAGCATGTAACTTATTCATAGTGATATTTTTTCATATTGAGATGAATGAGGAAAAAGAGAATTGCTGTGGTTATTGGTAAGACCAATTTAACTTTATTTTAAGTGGATAGCTCTAACGCCTTGTTGTGCGTGGTTTTTAGGCTTTTTACTACGGTTGGTTAATAGCTGAACATATAACGTCTGGCTATATTGACTATTTATATCATCTATAACGGGGCTTTAAATGCGCTAATAGTAGGGTGTTAATTATATGTGCGTCATGTTATTTTAAATTTAATTGGTTTTACCAATTTACAATGGTGCTATACAAATGAATTTTGTTTGTTATTATTGGTGCATAATTATTTAACAAAAATAACTTTTTATTTTAAGTAAGCGAGGGGAGTCGTATGGATATAGGTGGATTACTCACCACTGCGGCCAGTTTGATGGTGACAGGCATGGTAGGCGTGTTTGTTTTTCTGACTATTTTGATTTCAGCAGTCACTTTAATGTCAAAGGTAGTGGGTCGATTTGATGATCCTGCAACTGTAGAACCTACGCGTACAGCAAAAATTCAACCTCAACAGGGTGTGCCACAGGCACATATTGCAGCAATCAGCGCTGCAATTGCTCAATTTCGAAATAAACAAAAATAACGGGGCAGCTTAAACATGGCTAAATTAAAATTAACCGAATTAGTATTGCGTGACGCACACCAGTCTCTTTTGGCAACGCGTATGCGCTTAGACGACATGCTACCCATGGCAGAAAAACTCGATAATGCGGGTTATTGGTCAATTGAATCATGGGGTGGTGCGACGTTTGACTCGTGTATCCGTTATTTAGGTGAAGATCCTTGGCAACGTATTCGCGAGCTAAAAGCGGCAATGCCAAACACTAAGCAACAAATGCTACTTCGTGGACAAAATCTTCTAGGTTACCGTCATTATGCTGATGATGTAGTCGAAAAGTTTGTTGAGCGTGCCCACAAAAACGGTGTTGATGTATTCCGTATTTTTGATGCGATGAACGATGTACGTAACCTTGAAACTGCCATTAAAGCCGCAGTTAAAGTAGGTGCTCATGCCCAAGGTACTATTTCGTACACAGTAAGCCCAGTCCATACGCTTGATATGTGGCTTGAGCTGGCAAAACAACTAGAAGATCTTGGCTGTCATTCAATTTGTATTAAAGATATGGCGGGTTTATTAAAGCCATATGATTGCGAGCAGTTGATCAAAGGCTTAAAAGAAACTGTATCTATTCCTATCGCAATGCAATGCCACGCGACGACAGGTTTAAGTACTGCAACTTACCAAAAAGCAATCGATGCGGGTATCGATATGCTTGATACGGCTATTTCGTCAATGAGTATGACCTACGGTCATAGTGCCACAGAAACTATTGTTTCAATTGTAGAAGGCACTGAGCGTGACACCGGCCTTAATTTAAATGAGTTAGAAGAAATTGCCGCTTATTTCCGTGATGTACGTAAGAAATACGCTGCATTTGAAGGCAGCCTTAAAGGTGTTGATGGTCGTATCTTATTAGCCCAAGTACCTGGCGGTATGTTAACTAACATGGAAAATCAGCTTAAAGAGCAAGGTGCTGCTGATAAGCTTGATCAAGTATTACTTGAGATCCCGCGTGTACGTGAAGACTTAGGTTACATTCCTTTAGTTACACCAACGTCGCAAATTGTAGGTACTCAAGCGGTACTCAATGTACTGACTGGCGAGCGTTATAAAACCATCACTAAAGAAACTGCGGGTGTACTTAAAGGTGAGTATGGTGCAACACCGGCGCCAATGAATAAAGAGCTACAAGAGCGTGTACTAGAGGGCGCTGAAGCAATTACGTGCCGTCCTGCTGATAAGCTTGAACCTGAACTTGAGAAGCTTGAAGCAGAGTTATTAAGTGAAGCTAAAGAGCAAGGTTTAGAGCTTGCTGATGACGTGATTGATGATGTGCTTACTTACGCATTATTCCCTCAAATCGGCCTTAAGTTTATTAAAAACCGTAACAACCCTGATGCGTTTGAAGCAATTCCAACGGGTGAAGTCGCTAAGTCAGAAACTAAGCCAGCCTCTACAAGCCCTGCAAAAGCAGAGCAATACAGCGTTAAAGTTGATGGCAAAGTTTACGATGTAGTTGTAGCGCAAGGTGGTGAGCTCAAAGAGGTAACCCTAAAAGACAGTGAGTTAATTCCTCAGTCAGCTTCAGCGTCTGTTAGCGAAACCTTAAACGCGCCGTTAGCAGGCAATATTTTCAAAGTGAAGGTAAAAGCTGGCCAAACAGTAAACGAAGGTGATGTGGTTATCATTATGGAAGCGATGAAAATGGAAACAGAAGTTCGCGCTGCACACTCAGGCACAATAGCTGAAGTATTAGTAGCAGAAGGCGACTCTGTTGCCACTGGCGATGCGCTAATCGCACTGGCATAGGAGACAGAGGATGGATGGTGTTTTAAACCTCTGGCATGCCACGGGTATTGCTAACTTTACTTTTCCGGCATTGATCATGATTGCGGTTGGTTGCTTGTTACTCTATTTAGCAATCTCCCGTAACTTTGAGCCACTGTTGTTATTACCTATCGGCTTTGGGGCTATTTTAACTAATATCCCAGTTGCTGGGTTATCTGAGCCGGGTGGTCTTTTATATTACGTGTACCATATCGGGATTGACTCTGGGGTATTCCCACTTTTGATCTTTATGGGCGTTGGGGCGCTTACAGACTTTAGTGCCCTGATAGCAAATCCGCGTATGTTGCTGTTGGGCGCGGCTGCGCAGTTTGGTATTTTTGCTACTTTATTTGGTGCAATTCTACTTAACTTTATTCCTGGCTTTGAATTTTCGCTACAGGATGCATCGGCCATCGCCATTATTGGTGGGGCAGATGGTCCAACAGCTATTTTCTTAGCATCTAAGTTGGCACCTGATTTACTTGGTGCAATCGCAGTAGCGGCTTATTCATACATGGCACTTGTGCCAATTATTCAGCCGCCAATTATGCGCGCACTAACAACGCAAGAAGAGCGCGAAATTCAAATGCCGCAACTTCGTACAGTATCGAAAAAAGAGAAAATTGTTTTTCCATTAATGGTGCTTAGTTTAACTATCTTGTTTTTACCTGCGGCAACACCGCTGGTAGGTATGTTCTGCTTAGGTAACTTGATGCGTGAATCGGGCGTGGTTGATCGTTTAAGCAATAGTGCACAAAACGAAATCATCAACATTACCACCATTTTCTTAGGCTTAGCGGTAGGCTCAAAGCTTGCAGCCGATAAGTTCTTAACCGTAGAAACAATCGGTATTTTGGTGTTAGGTGCTTTAGCCTTTGCAATCGGTACAGCTTCAGGGGTGTTTATGGCAAAAGGTCTTAATAAGATCTCTAAATCGCCAATCAACCCATTAGTAGGCGCAGCCGGTGTGTCAGCGGTACCAATGGCAGCACGTGTGGTTAATAAGGTAGGCCTTGAGAGCAACCCGCATAACTTCTTGTTAATGCATGCCATGGGACCAAACGTAGCAGGGGTATTAGGAAGTGCCGTTGCAGCAGGTATTTTGTTAGCGATTGTTGGCTAACAACACGATTAAGTCGATTTACTTCCAACCGACTGGCGCAGTAATTTTACTGCGCTTTTTTTTGCCTATAGACTAGGGTCACCCTAAAGAAATTGTAGTTAAATGATAGTTGTGTAAGGAAGCCACCATGAATATCTTTATTATCTTACTATGCCTTTTTGTTGCTTTGGTTATTCTAATACCGCTACTTGAAAAGTATCAGTCTAAAATGGGGCTTGATGGCGCGACAAAGTATGCAAAGTACATTTGGCCACTGGTGATGATTTCGCTAATTATTCAACTTATCTATGTTCTTTTAAGGTAATAATTGTATTAACCCGCAGTGCCTTCAGTACTCGTTTTAGTAAAGTCTATAATAGTTTTAGCCGGATTTATTCTAGGCACAAAAAAGCCGCTTCAAGTTGAAGCGGCTTTTACATGTTTACCTAACTACTTATTTAACGCTAATTGTAACTCACGGTTACGCTGTAATTGAGCTAAGAAGTTATCAGCAATCGGTTTAAACTTAGCTAACTCATCGCGCGGTAGAGGCTCTGATTTAGGTAGTTTGACCGTTTTAGGGTTACGGTGAACACCGTTTACTAAGAATTCATAGTGTAAGTGTGGGCCCGTCACACGACCTGTTGCGCCAACGGTACCAATCTTCTGGCCTTGCTTCACTTTCTGACCAGTTCTAACCATCTTTTTGTCTAAGTGTAAGTACTTAGTCACATACTGTGTGCCATGGCTAATAAATACATAGTTACCATTGTATTTACTGTAGCCTGCTTTAATCACTTTACCATTACCCGATGATACAACTGGCGTACCGGTACGCGCTGCGTAATCAATACCGTTATGTGGTTTTACCGTTTTAGTCACTGGGTGTAAGCGACGAGGGTTAAAGCTCGAACTAATATACTTAAAGTTAACAGGCGCACGTAAGAAGGCTTTTTTCATGCTACGGCCTTCAGGCGTGTAGAAGTTACCATCAGTATGGCGAATAGCGGTATAACGCTCACCTTGGTTAATAAATTCTGCGGCAATAATTTTACCATCACCAATGTACTCACCATCAACATAGTGAGCTTCATAAATGAGACCAAATTGGTCACCTTTACGAATGTCATTAGCAAAGTCGACATCCCAACCGAAGATGTCAGCAAAATTCATAATTTGACGCTCGCTTAAACCTGCTGCAATGCCTGACGTCCAAAAGCTATTAGAGATCTCACCGCCAGCCGACTTACTTAGCGTTTCGATTTCTTTGCTATCGATAGAAGTGTCGTAGTTACCTTCGTCATTTAATGTAACGTATAAGGTGTCTGTTTTTGAGATCACATAACGTAGCTGAGCTAAAGAGCCATCTTCAGCTGTTGCAAAGCTTAAGATTTCGCCTGGGTGAATTTTTGTTAATTTACGAGTTTCTGCGTTGGTATTAACAAGTTTGTGTAATGTTTGCGCTGAGAAGCCCGCACGTTTAAAGATAAGTGCTAAATTATCGCCATTTCGTACTTCATGGTCGATAAGCTCGTATTCTGGAAGTTTTGCTGCTGCTTGCTGCGAATTAAGCTCAGTTAGTTTTTCGTTATCATCAACTTTAACTTGTAATTCGTAGCGTTTGCCAATTTCAAGTGCTTTTGCACTGTTATCCTTTGAAGCGGTGGCTTTTTCAGAAGGCAATAATGCCAAGCCAACAATAGCAGAAACCAAACCGAGAATAAGCAGTTTGTGTTTTTTGGGAAGTTTGTGCACTACGTGAACCATATCGTGCCTTTTCTGCTGTCAAGAAATTTAAATACTAATATCGCAGGATATACCTAAAATAGAGCAAATACCAGTGTTTTGTAGATTTAAACTGGCGCTATTTTACGCTAGAATTGCTCAGCGCGTTAAACTTTTTTGGTTAAAATTGCAGCAGATGCCTATGGTTAAACTAAATCTATATTAGTTAACTAAAGTACCTTCATTAAATTGCAATAACGCGGTATAAAGAACAATCATGCGCGCTGCCTTCAGGGCTGTTTCTTAAACTATTTAAGTTAGGCTTTTTTCTAGTGTCGCTTTTTGGTGCTAACTAGCTAAATTTTAAAGTTTTTAGCTCTATATTTATAACCCTGACAGGCCACCACGCCCCGGTAGCTGAATTTTTGGAGTAATACACAGTGGATTTACAAACCGCTCTAGCTGAGATAAAACGCGGTGCAGAAGAGATATTAATTGAAGACGAATTAGTCGAAAAGCTAAAGTCTGGTAAGAAACTTAAGATCAAAGCGGGTTTCGATCCAACTGCGCCTGATCTGCATTTAGGTCATACAGTTCTTATCAACAAAATGAAAACCTTCCAAGACCTAGGTCATGAAGTGATTTTCTTAATCGGTGACTTCACCGGTATGATTGGTGATCCAACGGGTAAAAACGTAACGCGTAAACCGTTAACTCGTGAAGATGTTTTAGCTAATGCTGAAACCTATAAAGAGCAAGTATTTAAAATTCTTGATCCTGCTAAAACAACTGTTGCATTCAACTCTGCTTGGATGGAGAACTTAGGTGCAGCAGGTATGATTAAACTGGCTGCGCGTCAAACAGTAGCACGTATGCTAGAACGTGATGACTTTAAAAAGCGTTATGCCAACGGCCAATCAATTGCTATCCACGAATTTTTATATCCACTGGTACAAGGTTGGGACTCAGTTGCATTAGAAGCTGATGTTGAGCTTGGCGGTACAGACCAACGTTTTAACCTATTAATGGGTCGTGAATTACAAAAAGACGAAGGTCAAAAGCCACAAACAGTACTTATGATGCCACTGCTTGAAGGTACTGATGGCGTTCAGAAAATGTCCAAGTCATTAGGTAATTACATTGGTATTACTGATGAGCCAAACGACATGTTTGGTAAAGTAATGTCTATCAGCGATGATCTAATGTGGCGTTACTATGACTTATTAAGTGCATTATCTATCGAAGAAATTGCTGCGCTTAAACAGCGTGTTGCTGATGGTGCAAACCCGCGCGACATCAAGATTGAACTTGCCAAAGAAATGATTGCACGTTTCCACAGTGAAGAAGCAGCCGAAGGTGCTCATCAAGATTTCATCAAGCGTTTCCAAAAGAATGCATTACCAGATGAGATCCCAGAAGTGACAGTAACAATTGCTGAAGACACTGTGTTTATTACTAATCTATTAAAAGAAGCTAACCTTGTAGCTAGTACGTCAGAAGCAATGCGTATGATTAAACAAGGTGCTGTAAAGATTAATGGTGAAGAGAAAGTAACGGATACTAAGCTTGAAGTTGCTAAAGGCACAACACAGATTTACCAAGTAGGTAAACGTAAGTTTGCTAAAATCACCTTAGCTTAATAAAGCTAATTGGTATAAAAAACCAGCTGCGGCTGGTTTTTTTGTGCTTATATTTTGATTAGTTTGTGAATAGGCTAATTACTTCAATCCCGACTATCAGTAGTAACCAAAATGCTTTCGCTTGATTTAAGCGATTCACTAAAGCAGGAATATCATCGGCATCTGGTAGGCGATCAGTCCCAACACGCATTTTATTAAAGCGCTCACCTTGGTAAAGGGCAGGGCCGCCTAACTGTACTTGCAAAGCAGCCGATGTAACACTTAACAGCCATCCTGTATTGGTTTGATAAAAGTGTCTGCCATAGTGTTTTATATAATGAATACATTGTTTACTGGCATTAGTTGCTGCAATCGTTAATGCAACTAATCGAGTGGGTAACCACTCCAATACAAATAGTAATTTAGCAATCGGAGCCAAAAACGGGTTGTTGGGTTTTAGGTTTTTTCGCCATGCCTGATGAATTAATGTGAGTAAGCGATAAACCAAAGCAAGGATAGCGCCGCCAAGTAGATAAAAGAATATAACGGCAAAATAATGCCGCGCACTTTGAAGCACCAGTGACTCCATGGTTGCTTTGCAAATGCCTGGGGCTGATAAACGTGATACATCACGGGCAACGAGGCTAGCTAGTAGCTCTCTTGCAGTCGCTTTTTGGTTGAGCTTGAGTAATCTGGCAATACGTAATGATTTCTTCTCTTGAGCGCGGCTACTGAGTAACAGATATAAAATTAAGCCATTTAATAGCTCAGGGTAAAAAGCAAACTCTAAAAACAGCACAACCAATGTCACTATCACTAAAATGGTGAGAGTAAAAGCTAAGGTTGAGGCTAAATATTGATAGCTTTTGGGGTTCGTTGGGTTGTATAAACGCTCGCTAAGCGCAGAGAAAATAACGGTTAAAAAGGTATTAGGATGATACCAACTAACCAAAGGAAAGAAGCGCTCAGCTAAGAGCGCTACAAAAAATACAATAATGTCCAAATGGTTTTGAACAATATTTGCAATCACCTTATAAACTCACCGATGTTAGCTTCTCTAAAAGAGCAACAACCATTTTAGATGAGTTGATAGATGCAGTTTCGATATACTCTTCAAATGATTGCGGCGACTCTTTGCCAGCAATGTCAGACATTGAACGAATAACAACAAATGGTGTTTCTAGCACATGACAAGCTTGTGCAATTGCTGCACCTTCCATTTCTACTGCAAGCATAGTTGGGAATTCAGCACGTGTTTTTTCAATTCGTACCGGGTCACACATGAATGAATCACCAGTACAAATTAGGCCAATCATGGTTTTAACATCGCTGATTTGACTTACGCTTTGCTCTGCCGCTTCAATCAGTTTAGGGTGCGCAGCAAAGCCAGCTGGCATTTGTGGTACTTGACCGATTTCGTAACCGAATGCAGTTACGTCTACATCATGGTGACGAACTTCTGAAGAAATAACCACATCGCCTACATTTAGCGATGGCTCAAAACCACCTGCAGAACCTGTGTTGATCACACAATCTGGACTGAAGTTATCGATTAGTAGTGTTGTTGCTACTGCAGAAGCCACTTTACCAATACCAGATTGAACTAAAGTAACTGTGTTACCCGCTAGTTCACCGGTGTAAAAGGTAAAACCAGCTTTAGTCATGATGCTTGGGTTTACCATTGCTTCGCGTAAGATTTTTACTTCTGGCTCCATCGCGCCAATAATACCAACGTGCATAATATTTGATTCCTTAGATTGAATAGGATGATTATACCTAAAAATGCCTGAAACAAACAAAAAAGCAGACCTTAAAGTCTGCTTTTGCCAATATTGTGACAGGTTATATTTCTGCAAGCGCCGTTGAGTGTGCTTTTGCTTGTGATGGTGATAATACCGCAGGTTTAGTAATGCGGTTGCGTGCAGGTCTTGCAGGCGCTGCTGCAGGTTTACCAAGTTTAAACATGATTGCATCACGTACTTCTCTTGGTTGATAGCCTGATTTTACCTTCATGCGAATATGCGGGATGCCCGCCGCTTCTAATGCGCCACTAACAAACCAATCACGTTGTGCTTTATGGCCGTCGCGGTTGGTGTTATTTACTAAATCAACAGCGGCAACAATAGTAAGTTTGTCTTTGTCGATAAGTACGTAATCTAACTGTTTGTTTTTGGCTTTAGCCATTGCAGCACGTTTTGCTTTGACAGATAAGCCTTGCTTGCAGTCGATTAAATCAATGAGTTTAACGCGGCTGACGATTTTATATTGGTCGCCTACAGCACGTTCTAGAAGATGTAAAAAAGCACTCTCAACTTGCGTAAAAACAGTTTGCTTACGAGTGAAAGGGTAAGGGTTTCCGCCTTCATCGGTAAACTTTGACGCAACAACAGAGGCTACTACGACTAAAACTAAAATTGATAATAAAGCGAATTCCATACGGTAACTCCACAACAACAAATTGACACTGAAAATTAAAAGCAATTAGCGTGCCTAAGTGTGTGGAGTCACCAGAAATTTTTAAGCTGTGTATCCGCCAGTAACCCCTTTAACAGCGATAGCTACTGCGTCGTGGGCATGAAGTGATTCGTAGTGATTTATTTGCAGCCAATAATCGGCGTAGTTTTGCTGTTCTAGTAAGCCTTTAATTTTACGTGCAGCATCTTCGCAGAACATGAGGTTTTGACCATTTAAGCGGGCAAACTCTTGCTCATCTTCACGTTTAACTGCCGCTTGTACTGGCGTTTTTAGCTCAGCTTCTAAAGCATCAATTAAGCCAACCACATCAAAACTGTCAATTTGGCTGTCGAGTTTTACTTTCACGTTTGCAATTGAACGCTGTGAGTGTGGTGTAGCAACAATGCCGTCTGTTGTGCCTAGCCATTCTAAAACAGTTTGCTTATCAATGTTTTGCTCAGCAAATTTTTCGCTAAAGGCATTTTGAATTAATTGACGAGCAAGAGCCGCTGAACATGGGCATGTAGACGAGTAAGTAACATCAACCATTAACTCAAAGCTTACAATGCCTTGGTTGATCTTAGCGATCAAATGAACAGGGTAGTTTTTCCAACCTACTTTGCCACTTAATAAAGATTTACGACGCAGAGGTAGCTCAAATTTAAATTCGATTTGTGCTTGGTCACTTAAATCATCATGGCTGCTAATAAAGGCATCAAGAGCTTGTTTAAGAGTTTGTGGATTAACTTGCTGCTCGGTTGATAAGGTATCAAGGGCTAAAAATAGACGCGACATATGAATGCCTTTTGCGTCTTCTTTATGCAAGTTTACAAAAGCGCGTGCCTTGGCAATTACATTTACAGGGGCAATATTGCGAGTTTCAAAAATGAAAGGAAGTTCAATTTCGCCCATGCCAACCCAGTCTAATTTACCTGTTTGTAAGGCGGGAGCCGTATCAGCAATATCTGGCATTGTGGTTTGCATGGTAATACTCATTCTTTGCAATTATTAAAGCGCGGTATTTTACATGAAAAAATATAAAAAAGCGGCGTTGATGAAAAAATTCTATGTTTATCGCACAATATGAATATTTCTAAAGGAATAGTGATAAAATTAGCTATGCTGTTTTTTTTCGATTATGTGCCTAAGCTTTATATATGATTGATTCTTCTTTGAGTCCGTGGGCTCGCACTCTCTCAAGCTTTATTTCTAAGTACGGTGAGTTTAAAACTGCCGCCGCCTGTTATGCCTTATTATTGGTCATGTCGCTGATCTTATCGTGCATGTTTTATTATGTTGCAGTTGGAACGGTGACTTTAGTTGATGTTTTGGCCGTGATGTTCTTCACTGCGGTGGTATCGCCGATTTTAATCACTGTACTGCTTAACTCAATTCGCCAATTAGAAGCTTCTTATAGCTACCTAGATAGCGCAACCAAACAAGAAAAACTGCTTAACCAAACGCTAAAAGACAACATCAGTCGCTTAAACGAAGAGATTGATGAGCGTAAAATGGCGTTTCATGCCAAGCATAGAGCGATTGAAGAGCTTAGACGCGAAATCGCCGAGCGTAAAAAAACTCAACAAGAGCTTGCGCAACAAGGCATGCTATTGCGCTCTATTGTCGACTCATCTCCCGATTTATTTTATTACCGCGATAACAATGGTGTATTTGCTGGCTGTAATAAAATGTTTGAACAAGTGATAGGTAAAAGCAGCGATGAGTTAATCGGTAAGAGTGTTGAAGAAATCTACCCAAGTGATTATTTACCAGAAGTACTGCGCACCGACAAAAAAGTATCTCAAACCCACCAAGCTCTTACACTTGACGTTGAATACCCCGTTGATGGTGAAAAGCGCTGGTTTGAAATGCGTAAGCTACCTTTTATTAATGAAAAAGGTGAGTACATAGGTTTACTTGCCTTTGGCCGTGATATCACCAGTCGTAAAGAGGCAGCTCAAGCCCTTGAAGCAGCTTATAAAGATAAAGGTAAGTTCATTGCAACTTTAAGCCATGAATTAAGAACGCCGCTTAACGGTATTGTGGGTTTAACCCGCATGCTACTTGATACTGAACTCGATAAACAGCAACGTAGTTGGTGTAATACGGTGTTTTCAAGTGCTGAAACCCTTGGCAATATTTTTAACGATATTATCGACTTGGATAAAATTGACCGTGAGCAGCTCGATATTGTTGCTGACTCAGTTAATGTGGCCGATTTTATTAATGACGTAGTGAATTTTGCAGGCTTAATTGCTGAACAAAAAGGTCTTGAGTTCAATATTAAACGTAAAGGCACACTGGATGTTTACGCGTCTCTTGATCCGACCCGTTTACGCCAAGTTGTTTGGAACCTTATCAATAATGCCGTTAAGTTTACTCAGCAAGGCCATGTAGAGCTTGAATGTCGTCGTGAGAATCGTGCCGATGGTCCGTGGTTAGTGATGCGTGTGAGCGACACGGGTCAAGGTATTCCACAAGAGCAGCTGCATCGTATTTTTGACATGTACTACAAAGCACCAGATATCAACGGCACTAATGCTATTGGCTCTGGTATCGGCCTTGCGGTAACAAAAGCACTTGTTAGCGCAATGAAAGGTGAAATTAATGTCAGCAGTACTGAAGGTGAGGGCAGTGTTTTTGTTGTTGAAATACCGCTTAAGCTTTGTATTGCGCCTACCGAGCAAAGTTATGCGGTACGCAGCTTAAACATTCTTTTAGTAGAAGATGTGCCGCTAAATGCTGAAATTGCTACTAACTTACTTGAGCAGCGTGGCCACGAAGTTATTTGGGCTGAAACTGGTGAGGATGCGCTGTCGTTTGTTTACACAGAAGATGACTTAGACCTAGTTTTACTTGATATGCAATTACCTGATATCAATGGTGATGAAGTTGCTCGTCAAATTCGTGACGATGAACACTTTGATAACTTACCAATCGTTGCCTTGACTGCCAACGTGCGTAGCGCCGAAGAAGAGCTTGCTGGTATTAATATTCAAGGCGCACTCGCTAAGCCTATCAACACCACAAAACTCGATAAAATGCTCGGTGAGTTATTTGATATCAAGCAGCAACAAAACTGTCAGCCTGAGCCAATCAAAGCAGTAGCTGAAAAAGACTTATCGGGTATTCGTGTTGAGCTGCTCGATATAGAAACCATCGAAGACTTTGTAGGCTCAATGGGGCTGGTTATATTTAATCGCAGCTGTGAGTTATTTAATAAGTTAAACCCTCAGTACCAAACTGAGCTGGCAGATGCGTTAGCGGCAGATGATAGAGAAGAGTACAAATCGGTGGCACATAAATTAAAAGGTGCAGCTGGCTCTGTAGGCTTAAACGATGTGCAGTTACATGCTAAGAAGATGGAACATGGGGCGCTTGAAGAGAGTAGCGAAGAGTTACAGCAGTGGCTTGAAGAATTAGCAGTGAAAATAAATGAAGGGCGTGACGCCCTCCAATTATTCTTACAACAGTTAGAAGATTAATTCTAATTAGCTGTCGATTTTACCAATGAAACGATAGCCTTCACCATGGATGGTGCTGATCAGCTCAGATGTGCTGTTATCGCTTTCAAAGTGTTTTCTGATACGACGAATTGTTACGTCTACAGTACGGTCGTTAGCGCGAAGCTCACGGCCAGTCATGTGCTTGATTAATTGCTCACGGCTGAAAATACGGCCCGGTGAGTCAAGCATTAAGCGTAGCGCGCGGTATTCACCTTTAGGTAAACGTTTAGCGTCGCCGCTTGGAGATGTTAAACAACGGCTGTTTTCATCAAGTTCCCAACCGTTAAATGTGATAACACCATTTGTTTCGATATTCGCTTCTTCGCCACCTAGGGCTGTGCGCGAAATAAGGTTACGAGCACGAATAGTTAATTCGCGAGGGTTGAATGGTTTAGTGATGTAATCATCAGCACCAATTTCAAGACCTAAAATGCGATCAACGTCGTT
The DNA here is from genome assembly GCF_036680945.1 of Pseudoalteromonas sp. P80D2. Classification (NCBI taxonomy): domain Bacteria; kingdom Pseudomonadati; phylum Pseudomonadota; class Gammaproteobacteria; order Alteromonadales; family Pseudoalteromonadaceae; genus Pseudoalteromonas; species Pseudoalteromonas sp. P80D2. Next base: position 6,069 of record NZ_JAZDAR010000026.1, on the reverse strand, counting down.
GTCACGACCTGTTAAGAAAATTAAACCAACGTTACGTTTTTGACGTAATTCACGCGCTAAGATTAGCCCGTTTTTACCTGGTAGGTTGATGTCCATAACTACAAGGTTCACATCATCATTATTTGTAAGCTTGTCATGCATATCATCGCCATCAATGGCTTCAATAACTTTGTAACCTTCAGCTTCAAATAAACTAACGAGGTTTAGTCGAGTTACGTCTTCATCCTCTACGATCAGAATGACTGGCGTTTGCATTGTATATTAACCTTTTCGGAAATTTTATTTACAAAAATTCGGTATTATCAAGCAAAACCGAATACTAGAGATTATAGGATTAGATCCAATTGTTAACAAGTAAAATCAATTTGGATAAAACTTAGCCATAGCTAACAATCGAGATTGCACTTTAAAGTTATGCTGCAATACGTGCTGCTTATTGATATACAGTCGGATTTTATTTCCTTCTTGAACCAGAGAGGCTATACCGCCATTTTCTAAAAAGCTGATACTTTCACCTATTGTTAAAGTATCCAATGAAATTGTATCGGTCCAAAGTGGAAGTATATCATTTTCTAATGTTTCATCAATGTATGTGATATCACAAACTTGAGAAAGTTCAGAAATTTGCTGGGTTTTTTTCACTAATATAACGTTAATTGGTTTTTTGTTAATTTGCAGTTCATTTCTATCTTTAAGGAACGCTCCAGGACCTTTATCTAAGTCATAAAAACAAAATGAAATAGGGGGAGGGTTCACTTGGTCATTAAACTTCGTGAACTTAGCAATTTGATACAAAAAGGCTGATTTAACTTGGTCCGGTGATTTGGCAAATGCAGGGCATACAGCAAGCAAAGCTAATAAGATACAACTCACTAATCTCATTACGCTGCACCTTCTTGCAATGGCAGAGTAATAATAAAGTGAGCCCCTTCGTCTGCTAGCTCATCGTATACGATGCTACCACCAAGTGCTTGAGTCACTAAGTTATAAACTAGGTGCATGCCCAAACCACTGCCACCTTCACCACGTTTAGTAGTTACAAATGGGTCGAAAATACGTTTGCGAATTGATTTCTCAACGCCAATACCGTTATCGAAGTAGTGAATACTCAAGCTACTTTCGTTGCGATCAACATTAAAGGTGATTTCGTTATTTTGATCATCACTAAATGCATGAATCACCGAGTTACTTAATAGCTGCTGTAACACTTGTTGTAACGGCCCAGATTTGGTTTCTATACTAATGTCATTGCTACAGTTAATCGTAATTTTAGGATTACGATATTGAATCTCTGAGCGCATCGACATCACCACATCATTTAATAAATCATTTAAATTGATTTTGGTGCTGACTTCTACATCTTGATTAACAGCCACTTTCTTAAAGCTAGATACGAGCTCAGCTGCACGGTTAAGATTGCGATAGATAAGATCGAGGTTTTCAATGCCGTCATTAATAAAGCGTTTTAAGTGTGCTGAAGTTAAAGTTTTTTGTTCAAACTGCGCGTGAATTTCTGCCAGCTTGTCACGTAACAGCGTTGAGCCTGTAATACCTAACCCAATAGGTGTGTTAACCTCATGAGCAACACCTGCAACCATTTGCCCCAGTGACGCCATTTTCTCATTTTCGACGATTTGGTTTTGGTATTGGTGCATACGCTCAAGGGTATTGAGCAGCTCTTGGTTAGCCTCACGTAATGCGATTGTGCGTTGGTTTACTTTTTCTTCAAGGCTTTGGTTAAGCTGTTTTATTTCTTGTTTGTCTTTTTCGTGGCGCTCAATTTGTTTTTGAGTGCGCGAGAGCATGATATTTAAGCTGCCCGCTAGCTGGTTTATTTCATCAATATTGGTTTTTTGTGCGCGAGTATCATAGTTATGGTTTTTCGATACGTCCTGTAGCAGGTTACTTAGCTCATCAATAGGGTTTGCAATACGTTTTTGAATACGTCTAGCGACAAAATACACCAGTACTAAAACGAACAGGGTCAGTAAAATATCGATGATAATTTTACGATTAATATATTGGTTTAACCTGTCTAAGCCGCCGCGAACGTAAACATAACCGATGGTATCCCCTTCGTATACGATAGGGGTTATTAGCTCTATATCTTTATCTGTGAAGCGTGGCTCTAACAGGTTATCTATGCTGCCAACTTTAATGGGTACTGGTGGTGTACGGTTGGCATTAAAGCTACTAAAAAACACCGGCTCGTTAGATAACTCATCGATTGAGTAGATATGGATGTTTTTAATAAGCGGCACAGATTCAAATGACTTTAAGCGCTCAGATTCGGTTTCGTTATCATCAAACAGCACGGTGATTTGGGCGTTGTAGGCAATTATTTTCGATAAAATAGAGATCTTATCGACAATCAGCGACTTTTGCTCTTTTACATCTAGGTAGGTCGAAATAGAAATAGACAAAGACAAGCATAACGCAGTGACTAGCATTACCGCATTGGTCAACGCTTTACGAATACTTGTTTGTGTCGAAAATATCGGCATGCGCTATAGAAGGCCAGAATTTTTGTTATTAGTAAGAGTTTAGTCTAGCAAAGACATTTGAAAGTAACTAAATATTTTAAAAAATATTTTTGCTACGAATAAGCTATTTACTCAACTTTTATTTAGCTGAGTAAACGGCAAATTTAGTATTTTTGAAATCTGTGCTGTATTGGCCAAATTGTGCTTCTAAAATAGGTGGGTATTTTAAGAAGCTGTTTGCAACTATGGTCAATTTACCTTGCTTGCTCAAGTGTTGCTTTGCTGAGCTAAGAAATGCTTCGGCAATGGTGTAATCTGTGGCAATCCCCGTATGGAACGGTGGGTTACTGATGATTAGATCAAATTTACCATTAATATCAGTTAAGCCATCACTCAAAATCGCTTGGCCTTTGAGGTCATTTAACGCAAGTGTTTGCTCAGTGGCATAAGTTGCAAGCGCACTTACATCGCTACATACAAATTCAAGCTCAGGCTGCTTTAAACCTAAGTAAGTAGCAATAATGCCTGCGCCACAAGCAAAGTCGAGTACTTTACCCTTGCTAACAGTTGGCGCATTATTCAGAAGTACCGCAGTGCCTACATCAAGCGCACCGTGGTTAAATACCCCTGGCACACTGATCGCAGTAAATTCAATATCGCCGGCTTTTACTTGGAATTGTTTGTGGTAACGGCTGATAGCAAAGTTATCGTTTAGCGTAAGCTCAGAGAATAAATACAGAATACAGTGCTTGGCACTATCGATCTTGTTACTAAAACCACAGTGGTCTTTTAGTTGTTTCTCTGCTGATTTAACACCGCTTTTATTTTCACCTACTACAAATAGTTGCGCATCTTGATGACAAACAGCACGAATGTTATCAAGGCTCATTTGTGCTTCTGGCTTTGCTTTTGGGTAATAGTAGATAACTAAATCGTAGTTACCATTTGGAATAGTGTGATCAACCACTGCATGTATACCGGCTATTTTACTGGCATACATGGCATTTGCGTGGTTATAACTGAACGCAGTAATTTTTGCGTCGGGATTTAGCGCTTTAAGTTCGCGTAAAAAGCCATCTTGCTCAAAGTTAACCACTAAAATCGATTGTCCAACAAGTTCGTCTTCATTACGAAGCAATAGTAAACTTGGGTTGGTTAACTTACTCATGCTGCTTTACCTTTTATTACTTAGTACGCTCGAACATTAGATCCCATACGCCGTGACCTAAACGGTGACCGCGCTGCTCAAATTTTGTCAGTGGACGTGAATCTGGGCGAGGAACGTAATCGTTAGTTTCTGATTGGTTTTTGTAACCTTCAGCCACTTGCATTACTTCTAGCATATGCTCTGCATAATTTTCCCAGTCAGTGGCCATATGGAAAACACCGCCAATTTTTAATTTGCTACGTAATTTTTGTGCAAACTCTGGTTGTACGATACGACGCTTATGGTGACGTTTTTTATGCCATGGATCAGGGAAGAATAATTGCAGCTTAGATAAGCTTTCATCGGCAATACAGTCAGCAAGCACTTCAACCGCATCATGCTCGAATACGCGTAAGTTTGTTACACCAGCTTCATCGGCATCCATTAAACAAGCACCTACACCTGGGCGGTGAACTTCAATACCAATGAAGTTAAGTTCTGGTGCGTTTTTAGCCATTTCAACTAGCGATTTGCCCATACCAAAACCGATTTCTAGTACCACATCGTTATCGTTACCAAACACTTCTGCTAGGTTTAGCATGCCATTTTTGTGCTCAAGGCCCATAGTTGGCCAACACTTCTCGATGGCTGCCGCTTGGCCTTTTGTTAGGCGACCTTCGCGCTTAACGAAACTACGAATCGTGCGGATGTATTTACCCTCTTGCTTTGCTTGCTCGAGGTTTGGGTTACTTGAGTCACTCATATATTTTGGCCTGATTAAAATACTGACTATAGAAAAAGGTTGCGTATTATCCCTGACCTGCGCCTTGAGTACAATAGTCAAGGGCTGTTTATCTTTCGAGATTAATATTGCGACCATGTACGAGCAATTTAGACAGAGCAGAGCCTCTTCGGCTTGCTTGGCCTAACTAACTGCAATAGACTTGGCCGAAATGAGCTTCAGCAAGTAAAGATGTTATTTTGAATTTAAGCAATAAGGAGTCAACCTGGTTTGCAAACCAAGTGGTTGACTGGTACCACCTTCACGGTCGTAAAACTCTGCCATGGCAGCTAAATAAAACCCCTTATAAGGTATGGATCTCTGAGGTTATGCTACAGCAGACCCAAGTAGTAACTGTTATTCCTTACTTTGAAAAGTTTATGCAAAGCTTTCCTGACATCATTGCGCTTGCTAATGCCGATGAAGATCAGGTGCTTCACCATTGGACTGGGCTTGGCTATTACGCCCGTGCGCGCAACTTACATAAAACGGCAAAAATAGTTCGTGATAAATACCAAGGTAAATTTCCAACCACGCTTGAAGAGGTGATGGACTTGCCGGGTATTGGTCGTTCAACTGCTGGGGCAATTTTGTCTTTATCACTTGGCCAACATCATCCAATTTTAGATGGTAATGTTAAACGAGTACTGGCACGCTTTTTTATGGTTGAAGGCTGGTATGGAGTGAAAAAGGTCGAAAATCACCTTTGGTCATTATCATCGCAATTAACGCCTAAAGAGTCGGTCACTGAGTTTAATCAGGCAATGATGGATTTAGGCGCAAGTCTTTGTTCGCGGAGTAAGTTTGACTGTGAGCCTTGCCCTTTAAATAGTAAATGCCTTGCTTTTAAAGAAGGTAAAGTTAAAGAGTTCCCGCATTCAAAGCCGAAAAAGGCTGTGCCGAAAAAGTCATGTCATCAGCTTATAATAGCCTGCGATAATAAAGTACTTATGGAAAAGCGCCCAAGCTCAGGAATATGGGGTGGTTTATTTGGCTTTTTCGAGTTTAGCGAATTAACTGAGCTAGAAACATTTTTAGCCCAGCATGGTTTATCAACTAATACGCAGGCAATGGAAGCCTTTACCCATGTGTTTTCGCATTTTGAGCTGACTATCAACCCCTATGTTTTAACCTTGCCGAGCATTCCTGATCTTATAAATGAGCGGCAACTAGTTTGGTATCCGCTTGATGAGTCAGTTGAGGTTGGCCTTGCAGCCCCAACGAAAAAGCTGGTTAAACAATTAAGCGCAATAGATTACAATAGCATCACGCAATAAGAGTAGAGAGCAATTATGGCACGCACAGTATTTTGTCAAAAGTTACAAAAAGAAGCTGAAGGCTTAGGCTTCCAACTATACCCAGGTGAGCTTGGTGAAAAGATTTTCAACAACATCAGTAAAGAAGCATGGGGCCAATGGCAGCACAAGCAAACAATGTTGATCAACGAAAAACACCTGAACATGATGGATCCAGAGCACCGTGCTTTTTTAGAAGAGCAAATGGTAGGTTTCTTATTTGAAGGTAAAGACGTGGAAATTGAAGGCTACCGTCCACCAGAAAAATAAACGAAGAAATTAAAAGTAAAAAGGGCCAATAGGCTAATGCTGATCAGTTAAGAAGTTGATCAGTTGACCGATCAGAATGATCATGCACAATCC
>NZ_JAZDAR010000025.1:0-6904 GCF_036680945.1 Pseudoalteromonas sp. P80D2 | reverse complement strand
CCATCTCCGTTATTTTTAGTTATTAACTTGCAAAACGGGGCGTACCATACATTCTGTCCATTGACGAGTTATAAATATAACCCGCCTTTTTCCTGCAATGAATTGGGTTTTAAAGAGGAACAACAAAGAATCACTAAAACCTAGGTTTGCTTTTATCAAAAATTAGGTCGAGATGATATTAACTTAAAATAATTTCGGTCTAAGTTAATCACCTGGTTTGTGATCATGTCGCTTTAACGGCTTATGCTTATCTGGAGTGTTAGTACGTTGTCTTTTATCTGGTGTTCCATCTTTATTTTCTCTTTTCGGTCCTGGTTTAATGAACATATGTATATCCTTTGTAGTGTTTTAAGTTGTTTATTCATCTTTATACTAAAATATAGACCTAAAAATTAAAAAGCAGAAAAAATTTATTAGTAAGGGGCGGAGAGTTAATTATTTGTGCTCATCATTGGCTTGTATTTAATTTTATCGAATGTGGTAGTTTCTGCCTTCATGAGGTGGAGTTTAACCATCATAGAAATTCTATTTTATGATATTTAGAAAAGATTGATATGTTTGCATTGGGGGCATTAGCCTCAAGTTATTACCTATATTTTTCAAACCCGAACTATCCTAATTTGAGCAAATAATTTAGAGCGTTTTCCATCTAGGTGCATTAAACATAACTGCCTTTGCCCCGATACGTGTTTAGGAGAGTTTCTAAAAAAGAGTGAGCTTGGCCGTTCACAATTGCCTTTCTATTTTGTCAAATTATATTGCTACATAGTCAGGAAAGCGACCCAAACGCTCGTTTTTCCTGAGACAAATGCTAGAACCACTAATTTTAGTTGTATTGGCAATTAGTTAAGAAGTTTGTTACAAATAAGTCATTCAGAAAAGTGAACGGCGCTGTGTTAGAAAAAGATCAAAATAGTGCTGAAACTATGATTCTGGAAAGATTGGATCTTCGAAAATCAGAACGACGTTTTGTTCCGTTGGAATCCGGCATAATGGCTACAATAGGAGCTTTTTTGTTTATCGTTGGTTTTTGGAATTGGTTTAAAATTATTTATCCAATTGAAAATGTTATTCGGCAAGAACAGCTTACACAATTAAAAATCCAACTTGGCGGCATCAAGGCTTTCAGGGCGCACATAACAAGTCACTCAAAAGGACAACTAACAGTTGGTTTTTGCTCCTTCGTTGCTTGTTTTAACTAACTATTATTTGCCTCTTAGTGAGGCGATAACTTGCATCGATTAGTAACGGTGCACCTCTATCTAGGGATGGAAAATGACTTACTCAGTTACTTATGAAGAAGGCTTCTTAATAAGAGAAATAGGAGCAATTGGGACAAAACCTGACATTGCAATTACTGAATTAATTGCAAATGCTCACGATGCTGGTGCTTCAAAAGTTTCCATAATGATCCCCGCTGATTATGATCAATACATTACAGTTGAAGACAATGGAGTTGGTCTTTCTAATAGTGAATTCGAGCAACGCTGGTTAAAACTGAGGTATGATAGAAGAAGACACCAAGGCTCTTTTGTCGAAATCCCAAATGACAATGACATAGTTGGAAAGCGATTAGCTTTTGGTCGGAATGGCGTTGGGCGTCATGCAGGGTTATGCTTCGATGACTCATATTTTGTAGAAACATGGAAAGACGGTAAATCTAATTTATATGAGTTAGCATTATCTGATGGGTCCCAACCAATTGAAGTCGTGGATTCAACAAGTTATCAAAAAGTTGGGCATGGTACAAAAATTAAAGTTCTGGTTAAAAGAAACTTAATATCAGAACAGGAATTATCAGAAATAATATCTGCGAGGTTTTTATTTAACCCCGAATTTAAGGTTGAAATAAATGGAAAGCAAATCTGCTTATCGGAACACCCTGGGATAGTTAAAACTCAAGAAATTAATCCAATTGGCAATATAAAAATCAAGCTTACGTTAGTGGACTCATCAGCAGTATCTAGAACATCCAATCAACATGGCGTTGCTTTTTGGCTTGGGGGCCGTTTACTTGGCAGCCCATCTTGGTCAATACAAGGAAATCAAATTTTAGATGGTCGAAAGTCGTTTGCTAAACGCTATACACTGATCGCTGAGTCTGATGGTCTATTCGATTATATTGAAGCTGATTGGTCTGGCTTTAAATCTGACTTCGCTTCTTTGGGTGTATTAACTGACGCAATTGGAGTATTCGTAAAAGCTTGTTATTTGGAGCTATCTAAGAGCGAAATAGACAGAGCTAAGAGAGAAGTAATTAACATTCATAAATCAGAGATTAAAGAACTCTCTCACTTAGCACGAAAAGAGCTGTATGATTTTATCGATCAAATCTTAGCTGAAAACCCCGATATTAAGCCAGAATTATTAGAACTAGCATTAAGAGCGGCAATTAACTTGGAAAAATCTAGAGCTGGCGTTGCTCTTTTGCATAAGCTAACAACGATCTCTAGCGAAGATATAGAGGCTGTAGACTCCCTATTGCAAGAATGGTGTGTGTCTGATGCTATGAGTATTCTGTCTGAAATAGATTCACGAATAAAAGTTATTGAGGCAATCGAAAGGTTGAGTAGTGACCATTCTGTTGATGAGCTTCATACATTACATCCTCTGATAGAAAAAGCTCGATGGGTTTTTGGTCCCGAGTTTGATACTCCCGAGTACTCCAGTAATAAAGGCCTGATAAAAACAATGGATACAGTCTTTAAAAAGAAACATAAAAAGAGAAACTTTTTAAATTCAGCTAAAAGACCAGACATAGTAGTTGGTGAAAACTCCTCGTTGAGTGCATTAGGCTTAGAGCAATTTGACGAAGAAATAAAGAAAACAAAAAAGGTTTTACTAATTGAACTTAAAAAAGGTGGTTTTGAGATTGGTAGAGAGGAAATGACCCAAGCAAAATACTATGTAGATGATATATGGCATGCGGGAGTTGGTTCATCAAGACCGTATATAAAAGCCTATGTTGTTGGTGATACCATTGATAATTTTACTGGAAAGTTCGAGAGTGTTGGTTCGGATAAAGAAAATCAATACGGTGAAGTTCATGCCTTAACATATAGCGAGATGGTCAGGACTGCTGAAGCGAGGCTTTTCTCTCTAAAAGAAAAAATCGAGAGTCGTTATAGCGGCTTAGAGCAAGATAAACTTTTAAATGAATTACTTGCAACACCAGAGCAAAATAGCCTCGACCTAGTAATCGGTGAGTAATACAAGCTAACAAGACATTGCAGTGCGGGGCTTTTAACAGTTTGCTTTTCTCACCGCATTCATTATTTTAGCCAACGATTAAAAGCTACTGAATGGGGTGTTACTGAATATATCCCCTAACTCCCCTATACTCCAAAACAAGTTAGTTTAACACTCTAAATAATTAGTCAAAATCACTATGCCACTACAATTTATACTAATACTCCCATATTCAGTAATATTTCAGCTTTACTACAAGTTAAATGACATGTGGCTCTACCCGTGCTAGCTTATTCAGAGCTGTTTTTTGTATAAAAATATGATTAATTCACAAACTCTTAGGTTATATCATCATATGGATAATGAAAAAATTAATAACAACTACAATTTTCTTATAGAGAAGCCCTCTAAAAAAGATTTGTTTGATAGTGGTAGCCATAGTAGGACAGCTAGTGCTGTTTTTAGATCTTTGAAAGATGATAACGGTATCAATGTTGTTGGTGTTGAAGGAAATTTAGGATCGGGTAAAAGTACTGTGCTAGAACTCATTAAAGATATGAGTTGCGAAGAGCAATACGAGTTCGTTGAATTTGATGTCGAGAAGTTTCAGCACGGTGCAACTAAAAAAGCTTTAATAGAGAAACTTTATTTGGCTGTAGAAGGGGCTATCTCCTCAAAAGAAGGTAAGGCTAAAGTTGAAAAGGCTAAAAATGTTGCTTTAGGTAATCATTTTGAATATACGTCCAACATTAAAAGCAATATTAATATTTGGATCATTTGGTTTACGATTTCTTTATTAGTGGGTATAAGACTATTGCCAGACGCTTTAACAGGGCTTGGTAATTTTCTTATTTTTATACTTCAAATAATTATAGATAATTATGAAGTTGCAAATGAGAACTTTAGCTTCAGTGGTTTATCCTTACTTTCCGTAATCTTGGTTTGGTTTCCTTGGCATATTGTAAGATGTGCGCAAAAACGAAAAAAGATTCTTTGGCTTTTTGGAAAGCCACCAACAACTGGTGATATTTTTAAAAGAAATAGTAATGACAGTATTTCAGAAACTATTGAAATTAATAAAGAAGTAGGTGCCTATGAGTTACAGCAAGCATTGGAGTCCTTTGTTTTTGAGATCCCAGACGAAAAACGATTTATTTTAGTTCTGGATAACTTGGACCGTGTTACTAAAGAAAAATTGAGAGAAGTGTGGAGTGATATTGAAGTATTTACTTCTATAGCCCAAACTAAAATACAATTATTAATTCCTTATTCAATTACACATGTTGCATCTTCATTATCCTCGGATGAAACCGAAGGAATGGAGTTTATCTCAAAAAGAATCCCAATATCATTTAGGGTTGCTCCAATACTATCAGCAGATTGGAAAAGCAGTTGTTCTGATATGATTGCAGAGACAGGAATTACCGTTAAAAATGAAGAGTTAAAAGGAATTCTGAAGCTCATAGATCTATGGACTTATGCTTTTAATACCCAAGTCACCCCTCGTTATATGAAGAAGCTGATAAATTCAGTAGTTAGTATTTTAGCAACACATAGTGAAGGCATTAGTGTAATAACAGCATTTTATTATCAGTTATCAGTTCAAAACTCTGGCGTATCTTCAACTGAAGTGTTGGCCTCAGAATCAAAAAATGAAGTCTTTCAAGAGAAACTAAAAGAAAGTAAGAAAATAATTGAGCGTATCATTGATTTCGAATTGTGGTCTAAAGAACTAGTCTCAATACATTATTTGTCTAGTTATAATGTTGCTGAAAGCGAGATACTTACTAGCCCACTAAGAAGAGCATTAGATAATACGAATATAGAACCATTCATGGCTAAACAAAGTATTTATGCTTACGACAAAATACTATTAGATTTAATAGATGACGCGGGAACTGATAAATTTATTTCATTGATGTTATTGATGAAAGAGGAAGAAAATGAAAAGTACGAAGCTTGGGTTGATAAGTGGTATCCTCACATAAACTCCGCGATTGAAAAGGATACTATGGATATCGAGGATATCGATACATTAGTTTCCTCAACTCAAAAGTTGATAAATTTAGATGTTAAAGTGAGTACTTCTAGAATTGAACGTTATTATAATTCAATTAATGAAACACCTAGTAAAGCTCTTAAGCTCGACGACATAAACGAAACCCTTGCAGTACTTTACGGGTGTTCACAGCTTTTAGAAGACATTCCAGATGCAGTTAAAGTTTTTAACGCAAACATGTTCATTGAATATTTGTGGCCTAATCGAGAAAAATTTCCAAACTGGAATATAGGTGTTAGTGAACTGGTAGAAAAGGATATTCAGAGTTTATTCTCTGTCGCTAGCAAGGCAGAGGAAATAGACAAAGAATTGTTAGAAGCAATCTCAAGTCGTTTTAGATTAGGATGGCTTGATGGGGAGGTTAGATTGAGCGGCCTTTATTCATCAATGCCTACTGTTGACTCCTTTAATGATGGAACAAGCATATTAGAATCAAATTTATACAATAAAGCATGGTATGACACGGATCAATTCAATTACTATCATCAAGGGCTTTCTAAGATTGAAAAGAAAAACCAAGCTAAGTGGTTAGCCCAAGCGTTATCAAATATGATCTACCATAATACTCCACATTACATTGGTAACTATAAACCTTATATTGAACTTAATGATGAGTTTCACAAAGAATTGGCAAATTGTTTTGTCGTTTCCTGTGATTTCAACATGCTCTTAACCGCGTTAGAACATCAAGAGTTAAAAGAGTATGTGTTCAAGGCTATAAGTCAACTAATTGTTAATAAACGTGTATTCAAACTTAATATTGAAAATGTTATTACCAGATATGACACCCTAAAAACGATTAATACTATGTCGTACGAGATAGTCAACTTTCTCGAGTCGTGGATTCATCGCTATAAATTTACTTTAAATAAATTAGAGAAAGTTAATGAATCTTTCTTGAATGATGTTATGAATATTGAAATATCTAACTCTTGGCGAGATAAGTTTTTAGAGTTAATTGATAATGGCGGAAATGCGGATGTTGATTGGTGGATGAAACAAATTCAAGAACCAAGTAATACAATTAGATTAATAGTAGAGGAATGGTACTCTAAAAATAATAAATCATTTATTAAATGTGCGTCATTAAACGATTCGCTTAAACAGTTTTTTTCTGAGTTGTCTAATAACAATATGGAGAGCTTCTCTAATAAAACTTGGGTAAATAGTTTAATTTCTATAATGCCTAATTCATCTAGTTCTGCTTTGTCTAGGGTATTGAATAAATTAATTGGTATGCCCAGTACTTCATTTAAAGAGGCAGAATGTATCGTAGCAAACTGTGATATTTATGTAGCACTAAAAAAATCGCTGACCAGTGAAGTTACCTTAGCCTTGTTTGAAAATATCGTAACTAACCAGCAAATAGCAACGTGGTTTGATCTACAACAAATAGATTTTGAAAACTGGGATCAAGACACAGTGACAGCTTTCGTCACTGAAATTATTAGATTAGAAGAGGATGGTTTGTGTTTCGAGAAGTTAAATGAAATTGATCGAATTAGAAAAACTAAACAAGATTTGCTAAAAAAAGATACTGAAGAAGAAACAGAAATAACATAATTTAAAACCCTAATTAACTGAGCCGACCTTCGGCTCTAACTCATTAATTAGATGGTACGCCCCACCCATTAGCTAAACTCATAGTGTTGGCTA
>NZ_JAZDAR010000024.1:0-3148 GCF_036680945.1 Pseudoalteromonas sp. P80D2 | reverse complement strand
AATAGCCAACACTATGAGTTTAGCTAATGGGTGGGGCGTACCATCTAATTAATGAGTTAGGTAGAATGCTTGCTTTTTCCAAAAGAGGATGCAGGACCCACAAGCCGAAGCGCAAGCTTGTCCCTAGCAGCGATTTGCTAGCTTTGATATTCATTTAGCCACTCGATAAATTGCTGACCGTCAACTAACGTAAGATCCCAGCTACTTAAAGCTTCGTTATCTACGAATTTTCGAGCATCAGATGTAAAAGTTGAAGTAGTGACAAGTATCGCTTTATTGGGTCCCTCTTTTGTATTTTTCACTCCATAGAGTGAGCGAATTACGTCGATACTAACTTTGTTGCTATCGGAGTAGTGCTTACACTCAATAAAGTATTTATTTTTTATTCCCATTGCATCGCTATGAATTGCAATAATGTCTTTGCCACCATCTCGGGTTTGCTTTGTTAAGTCAACGGAAAACCCTTTTTTCTCAAATATCTTCGCGACAATTCCTTCAAACTGCCTAGACGTAAGCCTGGATAAAAGTGAAACGTCTTGCTGTAGTGCTGATATCAGCTCTGATATAGACTCATGTAGCTCAAATAAATCTCTTGCACTGTATATCTCTCGAAGATACTCAAACTCAGGGCCCCCATCTGTTCGTGCTCCAGTTGAGTTGTTTAACGTAAAATTCAGCACCTCTAAAGGATATTCACTGACCTGAAAATTTAGAGAAATAGTAGAATCGCACTCTGGACATTCAAATTCGTATACTACGTCGTACAAACTTTCCAGTCCCATCCCACGATCATCACCACCAATACATTCGACCGAGAAATCCTCAATAGAAATCTCTTCAGTATCACCACAAACATCGCATTCGTATTCAACGTTACCAGCAAATTTCCACATGCTCATTCTCTCTTGTTAAAATACGGCATTTGACGGTCTTGGCCTAAATTCAATTTTCAGTTTTTCTTTAAGATAAGACTTTAAGCAAAAAACCTCAATTTTATGAGCTTTTTTGGGATTGTCTAAAAAATACCGAGTGTAGTCATTGTTATCTTCTGGGGCAACTATTTGCATTTTTCGTTCTTCATTATTGATATCGCTAAGAACGTCATCATGCTTGATATCTGTATCCCAGCAAACGACACTATGCAAGTTTTCAAAGGAATGATTGAATCCTTTGCTAAGAGTGCGCTTGAATTCAACATAAAATAGTTTAGCACTCGCGATAGGCGTCGTGCTGTCTCCTTTTGCGATCACATCAATGCCGTCATGGGTATCGTAATCAATAACAACAAAGGGAAATAATTTTTCATCTAATTGAGATAACATTATAAAGATTGAAAAAACACCACTTTCGCGCTCCGGCTCTACCAGCTGAACTCCCTTATACTCTGCGACGTTCGCCCGATTAATTTTCTTTATTCGCCAGTCAAAGTTTTTCTTTTCTTTCTCGGTCGTTTGGTAGGATGAAGCCTCTTCTTCTAGCCACTCCATTGCTGTCCATTCGTCACTTTTGATCACATCGTCATAAATCTTTTTAACTTCATCTTTTATATCTTGAAGAACTTCACTAGGGGTGTTTTCTACAGAGCCTCTATTTGCAGTCAAGCGCATCTCTTGGCAATTAATAAAGGCATGAAACTTTGTATACTCAGAACCTTTGTGCGTAATCCACTCATTTTTTCTTTGGATTGGCATATAATCTTTACACAGCCACAACCCGTACCGTTCCTGAATAGTATAAGCTCCTTCAGGTGCGCTATACCCTCTGCGCCGCAACATATCGTTATAGCCATATTTCGCATACTTTCCCTCAATGCAGAAGATTGCTTGGTAGCTTATTTCCGGATAGTTTTTCAAAAAGCCTTGTTTAATTATTTTTTTAGAATAGAAGTCAGGTGCTTGCGTGAGGTGGTCTTCGAATAGTTTATTAATATCTTTGCTATCATCGGGAAAACGATGCCCTTGCTCAATTTCTTCAAAATCTTCACGCCCTAGTCCTTTTAAAAAAAGTACTGCTTTTCTATATGAAACAGAAAACTGATTTTCAATAGCACCGTGTTTAGTAAACCAATTTATATAGTCTTTTAATATTGGATGAGTAAATTTATCTCTTCGATTATTGTTGTAGCCAAAAATTACTATTTCTGTACCTTTTTCAACTTCGTCAACATTCTCAACTTCTACACGTGGAATCTGACGATCAAAAAGTTTCTTAAATGGCTCATCCATTACAGCCAAAAAGCCAGTATTTCCACAAGATGTTCTTACTTCGATTCTATTACTATTGAAGTAAACTTTAGTTCCATGACCTTTTTCTCCGATACTGTCACTGTCTTCTCGTCGTGTTGAGTTGCCAAGATCAAAAAAGTTTTGAAGCTGCCCTTGTGTCATTCCAGAGCCATTATCCTTTATGGCTATTTTTAATATCGACTCACCGTATTTCTTCACAACTTCAAAAGAAATATGAATTTCACTAGCGCCAGCGTCATAAGAATTGCTAATTGCTTCACGGACCAAGTCAAGAGGATTAGAGAAATCGTTCGCTATCTCGATGAACTCTTGGGTTTCATCTACCTTTGGTGTAATTGTAAAAGAGTTCATTTCTTTCCCTGTGTTTAATTAATGGAATAGTAATTTAACGACGTATTACCGAGAATTCCCGTTAGCACTCTATGTGTTATTTTCCAGGATTATCAAAATACGGTTTTTAATAATCTAATCATTAATAACCTACACTTAGCCAAAAGGAATTACAATTGTTTAGGCTACTCTTTAACCGAGAATTTACTTCTTCAAGAATAAATAAAATTACATTACGAGAACACGCATAAACAATACCAATAAAATTGGAAACTTAAATATATGAAAATTTTGAGGAGAAGCTACTTAAATTGCATAACGAGAATTAATTATTTATACATTAGCACCTTAAATGCCAGCTACGCGCAAAAGTGAGTTATATTCATAACCCGTCTATGGACAATTTCTAGTTAGCTCGATTGCTTTGTACCATCTTGATCCACTTGACCAAATATTTCATATTGAGAATGAAAACAATCAAACACATCTACATAAAAAACGAAAACTAGTTATTGTTGTGCTTCAATGAAACCGGACACTAATTTAGGTGGTATTATTACCACTCAAACAGA
>NZ_JAZDAR010000023.1:0-13209 GCF_036680945.1 Pseudoalteromonas sp. P80D2 | reverse complement strand
GCGAAGGCTGAGCCGTCAGATTTACAGTCTGATCCCTTTGGCCGCTCGGGAACCCCTCCAATGCAACGGCGCTGATAATAGCAAACTTATTATTTAAGTAAAGAAAAAAACTAAAGAAAAATGCATAAATGCCGATAACTGGTTAATCAAGAAACTATTTGGCTAAAGACTATGCAAATTGATGATTTGTTGCTCACAGAGAGCCAACTCGATAATCGTCTAAATAAAAGTGTTCACGAGCACCGCTCTGGAGAATTTGCTTTATTACTAGCAATGCTTTCTCATGATGCGCTCGATTTTAGCCAGTTTCACCTGCCAAAAACTGAATTAAGCAATCCTGAAGTATCTGAATCTGCTTTGCGCACCGAGTTAGGTGCAGGCCCCACACAACCATTAGCTCCCGAACAGTTTGATATGCTGATTGGGCAAGAAAATGCACTTAGACTATTGCAAGGTGGTTTATCAGACATCAGATTACGTCATTGTTTAAACCCAGAGCCACTGAATGTTCGTGATGATAAGCAACATGTGCCGCTAGAAGTGATTGATAACTGTGAGCCTGCAGTTAGAAAACGCTTTTATGAAAAAAATAAACCCGTTGAGCGCCCACAAATCGATGCAGCTGCATTTTATGATAGCCTTACTGACGAGGCGATACATCAACCTCTTCATTTAGCTACAGCTTAGGTATAAGTGGCTTAATCGAAATGTCATAGACTTCGAATACACTAAGAATAAGCTAAGAATAGACTTATATTTAAGTAAAACTGCAAAAAGTACAGCTAAATTAAGATGTGCTTGTTATAATAGCAGTCTATGGCTTAATGCCATTGTCATTGAACCAAGTTACTAGGACTATAATGAAGAAAACATTCACGCTAAACCACGAGAAAATTAAATATCCTCGTATGGTTGATGCAGCCAAGCACGAAGTAAAAAAATACTTAAAACGTGAGCGTAATAAAACACTCCCAGCAGGCGCCGACTATTGGGCGTTTGACTGTAAGTTTGGTGAATCACCGGATGAGGCCAATGTCGTTCACGTGGCAGAGATTAATAAATGTATTAGCGATATCGAAGCAAAACAGCTTACATCGTTTTACGTTGAAATCTTAGCGCGTCCTGCACAGCGTCAACATCAAGAGTTTGACGAAGAGTAATATCCATACTGTTCTGCAGTAATACTCTTTCAAAAAAAAGGGCCCTTCAGGCCCTTTTTTAGTTTTCGTAATTAATTATCGCGCAAATGGATCGGCATTAATTTTTTCAATGTACCACTTGCCTTTTTTACGCATCATTTTCACACTGCGCATATCATCAATTTTCTTACCATTAAAATAACCCGTAAAAATCAAATTGATGTTAGCTTTATCGCCATATTGTTCGCGTAGACTCATGTTAGTCATATCGACTTCAATCACCACTTCATCGTATTGCATATTAACCAGGTTACGAGCGAACTGCCCAGCGGTGCCATAAGATTTCATAATTCGCGCCATTTTAGGCGTGGCATATTCCATCGCAAGATTTAAATCGTTTTGGTTGTATAAAGCATCAAAATAGAGAGTCGCTACATTACCTGGGGTATTTTTTTCGCCCTTTGGTGCGTCTTCAGAACCGCAACCGAAAAGAATGCTGCTACTTAGAAGGATAAAAGTTAAAAGTATATTTTTCATTGTTGTAGTTTTTCGAGTGAACTTAAAATTAAGTGTGTGACTAAATGAGCATGATGTAAAGTTAACTCGGTAAAATTATTGGTTTTATTTATTTTAGGTAATAAAAAAGGATGCATGTCTGCATCCTTTTTTAACAACTAAGTGATTCTTAGTGGTTACTGAACTAGCTCTTTATCGCTGAACTCTTCAGCAAATAATGGGCTAGATAAGTAACGCTCAGTCGCACTTGGTAAAATTACCACAATGTTCTTGTCTGCGTTCTCTGGTTTTTCAGCAAGGCGTTTTGCCGCAACTACTGCTGCACCAGAAGAAATACCCACTAAAATACCTTCGTTTTTCATCAGTTCATGAGCCATAGCAATCGCATCTTCATTTGATACTTGCTCTGCAGCGTCTACAACTTCTAAATCAAGGTTGCCAGGAATGAAGCCTGCACCGATACCTTGGATTTTATGAGGGCCTGGTTTAACTTCTTCACCAGCTAATGTTTGGCTAATAACTGGAGAGTTAGTTGGTTCAACAGCAACCGATTGTACATTTAAACCTTTTTCTAGTTTAAGGTAACGGCTAACACCCGTAATAGTACCACCAGTACCAACACCTGCTACGAAGATATCAATTTTACCGTCCATTGCTTCATAGATTTCAGGGCCCGTTGTTTCAAAGTGAATTTTCGGGTTAGCTGGGTTTTCGAACTGTTGTAAAAGAATGTATTTTTCAGGCTCACTGGCTTGAATTTCTTTTGCTTTTTCAATCGCGCCATTCATACCCTTAGCGCCATCAGTCAATACTAGGTTAGCACCTAAGGCTTTTAATAATTTACGACGCTCTAAGCTCATTGTGTTAGGCATAGTAAGGGTTAGCTTATAGCCACGAGAAGCTGCTACGAACGCAAGTGCGATACCTGTGTTACCTGAAGTCGGCTCGATTAACTCTTTTTCTTTGGTTAATACACCTGACTTTTCTGCTTCCCAGATCATTGAAGCGCCAATACGGCATTTAACACTGAAGCTTGGGTTACGTGATTCAACTTTAGCAAATACATTACCTGAGGTTACGCGGTTAAGCTTTACAATTGGTGTATTACCAATCGTTAATGAATTATCTTCAAAAATGTTAGACATAGTGTTCCCTTGGAAGCAATTTATTCAATCGTTGATCAACTAGCTTAGGCTAGCGATCTGTAATAGTCACACTTTACTGTGGTGAAATAAAAACGAAAGTAAAGTTTGGCTATAACATATAGCGAATAGGCTTATAGCATTTAGTAATAAGGTGGGAAAAGAAGGGCGCGCACCAAAAGGTGCGCTAATAGGGTCTTAAAGCAACCAAGCGTAGCTAAACTTGGCAAATAACGTACGCTGCTCTTTAGTAATTGATGATAGCTCATCATCTTGATAGCCATTATCTGAGTAACCAGCAAAGAATACCGTTTGCGGGTTCAGCTTGTAAGAATACAACAGCTGAGTGGCTAGGTTTTTATATTGGCTATCTACATTATCAATGTAATTAGCCTGGTTGCGTTCTAAATCGGTATAAATGACTGCAAGGCGTAAAAAGCTATTCACGTTGAATTGGTAAGTAAAACGTACATCACTTAAGTTGGCGGTAAATACTTCACTGCCATCGGCTTCAAGCTGCTCATAAGTATGACGTAAACGCACTTCAAAATGCTTACCAAGGTTCATATTCAGCACAGGGCGTATATGGAACTTATCACCAACGCGGTTATTCGCTAAATCAACGGCATTACCTGTATACATATATAGAGAAGCAAATACTCCAGCTTTTGGTTTAAAGTCACTGTAAAAGCCAACGCCATTTTCGCTAAACAAGTCAGTGTTGCCGTCGATATCTAAACGTGATTTATCGTGGCGAAGGCCGGTGCGGTTACGGTGTTCAACAGAGACCTCAAAAAAGCTCTGTAACGGGCCGCTGACTGAAAAACTAGTTTGTGCTTCTTTTTCAAGAAGTTCGTTATTTTCGTTGTGGGTAATATCCCAATCGGCGTAAAGGTTAGCGCGATTCCACCAATTGCCTTTATCGCCATACCAGCGGTATTCGCCACCAGTCGTAAACTTTTTAAAATCAACTTGTGAGATAAAGCCCAAGTCAGCTCTTAAATCAGCATCACGGTAATTATAATCAGCGAAGGCACGCCAGTACTTCTCGTCGTGTTGATACTTTAGGTAGTAGCCAGTACCTGATTGCTGTTCTCTACTTAAAACACGAAGTACGCCTTCGTTATAGTCGCAGTCACTATTTAATTCACAGATTACTTGCTCGGGTTGTGAGCAGTTATCACCATCACATAACTCGTCGATAAAATCTTGGCTGTATTGCGTTTGTGACTTTAATACTTGCACTAAGAAAACATCGTTCACTGTTGGTTTGTATTTGCTATCAATACTATAAACCGTGTTTTTATAGTCATCACTTTGTCTGTGTGTTGCCGTTGAACCGAGTGATAATCCTGATTCAAAATCGTATCGATAACGCAGGGCACCGTTTTCACTTTTCTCGTCAAGGGCGACAAGCGATGAGCCTAAATTGCCCGGGATCAACACATTGGTTTGTGTATCATTGGCAATGAAGCCGGCAAATGTATGGCCATTTTTACTTCCGGTGATTTTCGTGCCGTAATCTGGCTGGGCGATATTACGGGTATGAATAAGGTTAAGTGTTGAGGCAAAGTAGTCAGCGTTATCTAAAAAGAAGGCACGCTTTTCTGGGAAGAATAAACTGAAATTATTGTTCACACTCAATTGTGCTACATCCGCTTCAACCTGAGAAAAATCAGGATTAATTGTCGCATTTAGAGTGATATCTGGGGTGATCCCCCATTTAACATCGAGGCTGGCTTCAGTATTGTTTTCTGTCTCCCAATCAGCCACTTGTGCGCCATCAATATCACGGGTCTCATTTTTGCCAAGCACCACAGATGGAATAATCGCCACATTATTGCCTTGCTTTGCTTGTTCAAAACCTTGGTAACTTGGCATTTGGCAAATCCAACAGTTGTTACCATGGTCAATTTGCATATTTGAGATACGTAACCGTTCACTGCGCGGTAAAAAGCGTAAAAACTCCATCGCCATAGTCTTACTTGCTACGCTGTCGTCAAAATTCAATACGCGTAATGGAATGGCAACTTCAACTGTGTAGCCTTTATCATGAATAACACCGACGCTATCCCAAATACCGTCCCATGATGAGCTTTCATGTTTAGTCAGTTCGTTTTCTATTGAATCTTGTTGTACGCCAAGTGGGTTAATAAAAAATTGATAGGCTAATTGAGAATTATTGTATGAATCAATTTTTAGCCCGACTAGGTCATCATCCCAGGCTGCGTCACGGTCACGGTAAAAAGCACGAATAAGCTCTGGGTTTGGATCATTCGCTTCAAAGCCAATAAAAAGTGTTTCGCCATCTTCATAAACATAAGCGTGGGTGGTAACTGGGCTTTTACTGTTTTCATAAGGCCAAGTAACATTGTCTATGGTAATTTTTTTGGCACGTTGCCAACTTGGCTCATTGAGCTGGCCGTCGATTGTTGCCTGCTCTGCAATAAAAGGAAGGGTGACGGGTTGGCTGGTGGCCAAGCTGGTAAAAGGCACGCTTAATAGAGCGGCACTTAACATTGATTTATACATAAGCACTATACGGGTATTCAAAACTGCGAGCATGTTATTAATTTGCAACTTTGTTAACAAATGCAACGCGACAGGGCGCATATATTTACGTTCAAATTAGATTCTAACAAGCTGTGGTGGTAATTTGCGCAGTTAAACGTTAATTTGGCTGTTTTATAACAAAAGTAAACTAAAACGTGGTAAAAGATTACCACCTAAAAATTGAAGTGATCGTTATGAATTTAATTCTAAAATTAATTGCTGGTATTGTTGCCGGTATTTTAGTGGGCTTATATGTGCCACTAACAGGTGTTGAACTCCTTTACACAGTAAAAGAAATAATAGGTCAGTTGATCACCTTTACCATCCCGTTAATTATTTTATTTTTTATCGCATCAGGTATTGCTGGTTTACCAAAAGGGTCAGGCCATTTGTTAGGAAAAACAGTTGGCTTTGCATATGGTTCAACCGTTATTGCTGGAACCTTAGCGTTTTTACTTGTCAGCGCTATGATCCCATTGTTTGATGGCGGTTTAACGTTTGAAGCAGAAGTTGCTACCGAAGTTGGCAGCTTTATTGATTTAGAAATTCCACCTCTAATGAGTGTAATGACAGCACTTGCTGCGGCATTCATTTTTGGTATTGGTATGAGCCAGTTACAGCTTGATACGTTAAAGAAAGTATCTGATCAGGGCCGTGATGTGATTGATGGCTTACTAGCAAAAGTAATTATTCCTGCGTTACCTTTCTACATTGCCGGTGTATTCGCGGAAATGACAGTTGCTGGCACCGTGGTTGATACGCTGCAAACATTTGGTATTGTTTTGCTAGCTGCATTAATTATGCATTGGCTATGGCTTACTGTTTTATATGTATCTACAGGCCTTTTACTAAAGCGTAATCCTTTAGAGCTTGTAAAAAATATGCTACCCGCTTATTTTACTGCTTTAGGTACAATGTCGAGTGCAGCAACAATTCCAGTTTCACTTCGCTCAAGCAAAGCAAATAACGTAAAAGAAGATGTTGCTAACTTTACAGTGCCTTTATGCGCAACTATCCATTTATCGGGCTCAACAATTACGATTGTGACATGTGCAATGGCTGTCATGTTCTTATCAC
This sequence comes from Pseudoalteromonas sp. P80D2, assembly GCF_036680945.1. Taxonomy (NCBI): domain Bacteria; kingdom Pseudomonadati; phylum Pseudomonadota; class Gammaproteobacteria; order Alteromonadales; family Pseudoalteromonadaceae; genus Pseudoalteromonas; species Pseudoalteromonas sp. P80D2. The sequence goes on along the minus strand of NZ_JAZDAR010000023.1, from coordinate 6,782 downwards.
CGAATATGGATGTACCATCGTTATTTGGTATGTTGCCATTTATTATGATGCTAGGCGTTGTAATGATTGCTGCCCCTGGCGCACCAGGTGGGGCAGTTATGTCGGCATTGGGTCTTTTAACAAGTATGCTTGGTTTTAATGAAGGTGCAGTTGCATTAATGATTGCACTTTATTTAGCACAAGATAGCTTTGGTACTGCCTGTAATGTAACAGGTGATGGTATCATTGCCCTATGGGTTGATCGTTTCAGCGAGAAAGCTTCAGCTTAAAATTAATTAGTGAAACGATATTTTGATTTATCGTTTCACTTTTTCTGTGCTAATGTGGCACATTAAATTGTGCGAAAGCAGCTATTTGGGTTATTTGAGGGTGTTCCATTGATTAATGTACTTTTAGTTGATGACCATGAACTTGTACGGACAGGGATCAGACGTATACTTGATGATGTTCGTGGTTTTAAAGTGGTGGGTGAAGCTAAAACCGGTGAAGAAGCGGTGCAATTTTGCCGTCAACATTCACCCGATATCGTGTTGATGGACATGAATATGCCAGGTATTGGCGGTTTAGAAGCGACAAAGAAAATCTGTCGTTATTGCCCAGATGTAAAAATTATTGTGCTTACAGTGCATTGTGAAGATCCATTCCCAAGCAAAGTAATGCAAATCGGTGCTCATGGTTATCTGACAAAAGGTGCCGGCTCTGATGAAATGGTTAATGCCATTCGTGCGGTTAATGCAGGGCAACGCTATATTGCGCCTGAAATTGCACAACAAATTGCCCTTGCTCAGGTAAGCGGTCGCACAGATGAAAACCCATTCCAGAGTTTGTCTGAGCGTGAGCTGCAAATCATGCTGATGATCACTAAAGGTGAGAAAGCGCAAGATATTGCGGATCGCTTGAACCTGAGTTCAAAAACAGTGAATAGCTATCGCTATCGCATGTTTGAAAAGCTAAATGTAGGGGGGGATGTTGAACTTACCCATTTAGCAATTCGTCATAAAATGATCGACATTGATAGCTCGCATTAATTTGCTCAATGTCTGATTTCGAACCAGCCCGTTTTCTAAAAACACTATCAAGTGAGCCCGGTGTCTACCGAATGCTTGATAGTGAAGGGCAAGTTATCTATGTTGGTAAGGCTAAAAATCTAAAAAAGCGCGTAAGTAGTTACTTCCGTAGCAATGTGACTGATAGCAAAACGCGTGTATTAGTAAGTAATATTTGCGGTATTGAAGTCACCCTGACCAACACTGAAACCGAAGCCTTATTACTCGAAAACAACCTAATTAAAAAATATCAGCCTCGTTACAATATTTTGCTGCGAGATGATAAGTCATATCCGTATATTCTTTTAACTGATCATAAGCACCCGCGACTTGCTTTTCATCGTGGTAGCCGAAAAATTAAAGGTGAATATTTTGGCCCATTCCCAAGTGCGGGAGCGGTATCTGAAAGTTTGCGTTTAATGCAAAAAATCTTTCCGGTTCGCCAATGTGAAGATGCGTATTACCGAGCTAGAAGCCGTCCATGTTTACAATATCAGTTAAAGCGCTGCTCAGCGCCGTGTGTGAATAAAATCTCCGATGAAGAATATCAACAAGAAGTTGATTTTGTTCGCAAGTTTTTGTTGGGCAAATCTCATGAAGTCATTGCCGATTTAGTTACTAAAATGGAGCAAGCAAGTAAAGAACTTAAATTTGAGCTTGCGGCCAAAGTGCGTGACCAAATCATGTTGCTTCGAAAAATGCAGGAGCAGCAATCTATTTCAGGTAACCATGCCGAAATGGATGTAGTGGGTTTTGCGCATTTAAATGGTTTAAATGCGGTTCACTTATTAATGATCCGCGACCACAAAGTGCTAGGCAGTAAAACTTATTTCCCTAAAGTGCCAAAAGACTCAGGTGAAGAAGAAATTCTAACTTCTTTTTTAGGACAATATTATCTAGCTCCCGGTGCAACAGGGCGTATTGCTAAAGAAATTATATTACCGTTTAGTATTGAAGAAAGTGAGCCATTAAGCGAAGCGCTTACGGCAATCTCTGAACGTAAAGTGAGTCTAAAAGTTGCTAATCGCGGTGAGCGGGCACAGTATTTAAAACTTGCTAATAAAAATGCACTTAACAGCATTAGTGTTAAGCAAAGCACGCAGGATTCAATCAACAAACGTTACGCACAATTAAAAGAAACATTACGCCTAGATGATATTAATCGCATGGAATGTTTTGATATCAGCCATACAATGGGTGAAAACACGGTAGCAAGTTGTGTGGTGTTTGATTCGCAAGGGCCTAATAATAAAGAATATCGTCGATTTAATGTTACTGGTATCACCGGCGGTGATGATTATGCTGCGATGGAATTTGCACTTAATAAACGCTACAACAAAGTAGTCGATGAAGAAAAAATTCCAGATGTCATCTTCATCGATGGTGGTAAAGGTCAATTATCTCGTGCTGAGCAATATTTTGAAAACTGGCCGCATAATAAAATGCCATTGCTGGTGGGTGTTGCAAAAGGTACTAGCCGAAAACCAGGTTTAGAAACGCTATTAATTGATGGTGGACGTAAAACAATACCACTTGATTCAGATGCGCCAGCGCTGCATTTAATTCAGCATATTCGTGATGAGTCGCACCGTTTTGCCATTGCAGGGCATCGTAATAAACGACAAAAACAACGCACACAATCATTGTTAGAAGAAATTACCGGCGTAGGACAAAAGCGCCGACAAGCATTATTAAAATATTTAGGGGGCATGCAAGGGGTAAAAGCTGCTAATATAGACCAATTAAAACAAGTTCCTGGGATCAGCCCTGAAATGGCTGAAAAGATATTTAATCATTTGCATGACAAGGCGTAGCCTTCGTGCGAATATAGTAAAAAAAGACATCTCCAAGTAGTTATGTGGAATATTCCAAACACACTCACAACCTTTAGACTTTTTCTTATCCCCATTTTTTTGGTGATATTTTATTTGCCTTTCTCATGGGCGTTTTTCGCAGCTGCGTTTGTTTTCTGGCTTGCGTCAATCACAGATATCCTTGATGGCTATCTAGCGCGTCGTTTAAATCAGTCAACGCCTTTTGGTGCGTTCTTAGATCCTGTCGCTGACAAAGTAATGGTGTGTGCAGCACTGGTTGCTTTATCAAGCCACTATCAAAGTTTGTATATGACTATTCCGGCATTAGTGATTATTAGCCGTGAAATTGTTATCTCTGCCTTACGCGAATGGATGGCAGAGCAGGGTAAACGTGACAACGTAGCTGTATCAAACATGGGCAAGTTTAAAACTGCGGCACAAATGCTAGCCATTATTGGTTTGATCTGGCAGTTTGATACATGGATGATCTACTTAAGTTATGGCCTTTTGTACGTCGCAACATTCTTAACGCTTAGTTCTATGTTGCAGTATTTAATGGCAGCATGGTCAGAATTGACCAAAAATTGATCCTAAACGTTTAATTACACACCGTTTTAGATAAAAAATAAGCAAACAGTTCAAAACTAGCATTTTTTATATTGACGCGTTTAATAATCTCTGTAGAATGCGTCCGTGTTGAGAGGGCATAGCCCCCAAGATAAAGAAAGCGGCACTAGCTCAGTTGGTAGAGCGCAACCTTGCCAAGGTTGAGGTCACGAGTTCGAGCCTCGTGTGCCGCTCCAATTATCTAATTTGGCGGAATGGCAGAGTGGCCATGCAGCGGATTGCAAATCCGTCTACCTCGGTTCGACTCCGGGTTCCGCCTCCATTTAATACTCCACATGCTCTTACGAGCGGCCCGATGCCCGGGTGGTGGAATTGGTAGACACAAGGGATTTAAAATCCCTCGCTGGTAACAGCGTGCCGGTTCAAGTCCGGCCCCGGGCACCATTTGTGGTTAACTACAGCACCAAATGTGGTTATAAAAATGATATTAGAGTTAATATGATGCGGCACTAGCTCAGTTGGTAGAGCGCAACCTTGCCAAGGTTGAGGTCACGAGTTCGAGCCTCGTGTGCCGCTCCATATTAGCTTTATCCACTTGCTTTAAATAGCAAACCCGATGCCCGGGTGGTGGAATTGGTAGACACAAGGGATTTAAAATCCCTCGCTGGTAACAGCGTGCCGGTTCAAGTCCGGCCCCGGGCACCATTTTGATAAAGAAAAATTTGCGGCACTAGCTCAGTTGCCAGGACGTTATCATCGCAACCTCAAGGTTGTGCACCAACGGACAAAATACTGACAGAAACAAATTTGCGGCACTAGCTCAGTTGGTAGAGCGCAACCTTGCCAAGGTTGAGGTCACGAGTTCGAGCCTCGTGTGCCGCTCCAATTATTTGGAAGCGATAAGGCGGAATGGCAGAGTGGCCATGCAGCGGATTGCAAATCCGTCTACCTCGGTTCGACTCCGGGTTCCGCCTCCATTCAACACTCCACGCGCTCTATGAGCAACCCGATGCCCGGGTGGTGGAATTGGTAGACACAAGGGATTTAAAATCCCTCGCTGGTAACAGCGTGCCGGTTCAAGTCCGGCCCCGGGCACCATTTATATAAAATACCTCTTCTCTTTTTCATTTATATTTCTTTTTATAATCTCATCAAATTATTTTTTTATTGCCAAAATAGCTTTATAGTTTCCTTAGTCTTTTTAAAACAGCTAACGCGTTTCAAGTTTTAATCAATAAATAGGATCAAGGAAAGATAATGGAGCAATTTAAACGTGGCTTAAATCAGTTTTGGGTAGGCGCCGTATTTGGGCTTTGTCTAGCGATCTCATTAGTACTCATTCCTGTTGCGATTATTATGTCGAACATTAACGACGTACTGAAAATTCATGAGGTGAGCGTGCTTGTCGATAAAGTATCGACTGTCTTTGATAAATCAGAACAAGCCATTAGTAATGCGAAAGCAGCGCTAACCGATTTCGATAATGACGTGGTGATGGATATGCTTACTGCTGTGCAATCTTATCAGCAACAATCGCAGCCATTACTAACCGCAGAACAAAAACAAGCATTAAAAGCGCAAATTAAAGATCAGCTTGTTACTGAGCTTGAGTCAAAGCTTAACGAGCAACAAATTACATTCATATTGTCTGTTTTTGAAAAGTTAGCAAATACAAAAAAGGGAGCACAAACGCTCCCTAAATAAGAATTTACTTAACTAGATTATTTACGCCATGCGCCTTTAGGAATGGTTTGATCTAGCTTTTTGTTTTGCGAAGGATCAAAAGTAGGTAATTTACCTGCCTTACGTTGTGTGTTGTAGTCCTTCGCGAGCCAAATAACGACGCCCGATAACATAAATAAAGCGATTACGTTAACAATAGCCATTAAACCCATCGAAACATCGGCAAGGGTCCATACTAGTGGCAATTCACCAAGTGCACCAAACATCACCATACCAAGTACCAGTAATCGGAAGATCAACATACCCGATGCATGGTTATGCTCTAAGAACAATAAATTGGTTTCGGCATAAGAATAATTAGCAACAATCGAGGTAAATGCAAAAAACAAAATTGCAATCGCAACAAATATTGCACCCCAACTACCAACGTGTTCTTCAAGGGCTGCTTGTGTTAACGCAATGCCTGTCACACCTGAATCAGGTATAAGCTGTTGTGATAATAAAATAAGGGCTGCAGTTGCAGTACATATAATAATTGTATCTACAAATACGCCGAGCATTTGTACATAACCTTGTGAGGCTGGGTGCGGTGGGTTAGGTGTTGCCGTTGCAGCAGCATTTGCAGCGCTACCCATACCAGCTTCATTAGAGAATAAGCCACGCTTAATACCCTGGATCATGGCCTGCATTACACCATAACCTATTGCACCCGCACCCGCTTGCTCGATACCAAAGGCACTATTAATAACATGCATAAATACGTTCGGTAATAAATCGTAGTTCATGGCACACACATAAAGTGCAACTAACAAATAAGCCAGCGCCATAAATGGCACAACCATTTCTGCAAAACGTGAAATAGTTTTTAAGCCACCAAAAATAATAATACCTGACCCTAATACTAAGCCGATACCTACAACATAGTTTGGAATACCAAACGCTACATCAAATGCAGCAGCAATAGAGTTTGATTGAACAGCATTAAATACCAATCCAAAAGCAAGAATAAGGCAAAGAGAAAAGATCACACCCATCCAACGTTTGCCCAAACCATATTCCATATAATAAGCAGGGCCACCACGAAAGTTGCCATCTTCATCGACGGTTTTATATGCTTGAGCAAGGGTACTCTCGGCAAAACTTGTCGCCATACCTATTAAAGCAATAAGCCACATCCAGAAAATTGCACCGGCACCGCCTAAATAAAGTGCAACGGCAACACCTGCCATATTACCCGTACCAACTCGCGCAGCTAGAGAAGTACAAAATGCTTGGAATGAAGAAATGCCATCGCCAGAACCTTGGCGGCTCTGAAACATCACTTTGATCATATGTGGGAATTGAGTGAATTGAATAAAACCAAGTCGAAGAGTGAAAAATAGCCCCGCAGCTATTAAAAGGTAAACCAGAATGTGACCCCAAAGGAGACCACTTATACTATTTATAATGTCTGTCATTTTTCTTGCCTTGTGAGCGAGTGGAAAATCTGCGGCGCAAGTTACCATAACAAGCGAGGAGAGTTTAGTTATTCTGCTAAAAAACATCAGTTATCCACAGTTGTTTGTGGGTAACTTGTTTGCGCTTGGTGGGTATCTGATTAATTTGAAAATATTCAAAAAAACCTTCAAAAAGTGCTTGCGTTAATTCTTCGCATCCCTATAATGCGCATCCA